>NZ_LZHI01000063.1:0-985 GCF_001690385.1 Gilliamella sp. Choc6-1 | reverse complement strand
TTGCTTGCGCTAGGTTGTTAAAAAGATATAAATCTAACACTTCAGTTCGATAAGTCCGGTTAAATCGTTCAATGTAACCATTTTGATAAGGGCTACCGGGCTTTATATAATCAATGGCTATATCATGTGATTTAGCCCAGTTTATAAAGGTTTTTCCTGTAAATTCTGGTCCATTATCTACTCGTATTTTTAATGGATATCCATGATATTCAGCCAGTTTATCTAAGTAACGGGTAATCCTTCCTGCTGGTAAGCTTACTGCAATATCAATCCCTAACGCCTCACGATTAAAGTCATCGATGACATTGAATGTTCTAAAGCGACGTTGATTACGACTACTGTCACTCATAAAATCCATTGACCAACATTCACCTTGTTTATTGGGGGCTAATAACCTTTCTGGGCATCGTAGAGGAATACGTTTTTTACGCTTTACCCTGAGATTAAGCTTTAATTCACAATACACCCGATATACCCGTTTATGATTCCATTTATAGCCGAGCTTTCTGATACGATTAAAACATTTAGGAAAACCCCAGCGTAAATGCCTTTCCGTGATAGCATTCAACACCGAAATAATCACTGAATCATCCGGTAACTTAGGTTTATAATAGTAAGCACAACGGCTTAAGCCAACAATGGCACAACTCATAGTAATAGTAACTGAATGATTTTGTTGTAGTTGCTGTGCCCACGTTTTACGTGCCTTTGTGGGCACTAAAGCTTTTTTATGATTTCTTCCTGAAGCTGGGATTTTAAGCTCAGTTCGGCAAACATCTGCTTAAGCTTGCGATTTTCAGCCTCCAGCTCCTTTAAGCGTTTGATATCCGAAGTTTCCATTCCGCCGTATTTTTCTCGCCATTTATAGAAAGTTGAATTACCCACGCCATATTTACGGCACAGTTCTTTAACCGGAATACCCGCTTCAGCTTCTTTTAAAATAGCGACGATTTGATGTTCAGTCATTTTTTTCATCATTAAATCC
>NZ_LZHI01000062.1:0-752 GCF_001690385.1 Gilliamella sp. Choc6-1 | reverse complement strand
TGTAGCTATCTGTTTTATTTACAGTTATAGCGACCAACAAATTCTACCAGATTTTTTAAATTTTTAAAGATTTTTAACTTATTGATTTTTAATAAGTCGTAAGTAGGCTTTTTCCAATTTCTATCGCTCCACCAAGAAACACCAATTTTTAATTTAAATTCAAAAAGATATAAATATTCGAATGTACCTAAACAAAAAATATTGTCTTTTACTTTCGTATTAGCGTGAGCTTTGCCCTACTTATTTATGGTGTGTTTTTTACACAATTACGATCATACAAGGTTTATTATCCTCTGAATTATTATCGATTGTTTAATACAGAATAACGGGTTAATGCGCTCTTCTTTTTCTAGTTGCCAGTTGCTTTTGACATGTTCGTGCGCTTCGTCCACTTTTTTCATGGCAAAGTCTCGCTGATAAGGCTCGGTGATGCCAAGTTTATCTAATCCCGCTTCAATAAGCGCTTTTTGTTGTTGCTTTTCTTCTTCAAATAGCTCATCAACTTCGTTCCATTTGCTTAACCCTTCATCAGCATACCATTCACTTTCATAGTTTATCAATAAATGCCCTATCTGCTCCGCTGTCCAACTTCTGCGTAACCCTTCCTTTAAATCCCTATCCGTAAAAGTCGGTGGCGGTAGGTCTTTTTTTCGTTGGGTTGAATATATCAGTGTGCCGGTTAAGATTTGCTGTAATTCTCGCATCGCCGGCGTGTAATCGGCTAAATCTAAGGTGGCAACGTTATTTTTGCT
>NZ_LZHI01000061.1:0-1006 GCF_001690385.1 Gilliamella sp. Choc6-1 | reverse complement strand
TTTAGCGTAATCGGCTAACTCTTGATAAGTGGCGTTGACTTTTTTTGTTAAACTCGACGTTGTTTTTATCACAGCCTGACGCAGTAAAAAAACCGGTAGCCCAGTTCGTTCACAGACAGGGCAAGCACCCGATGCTTGGATTACATTTTCTAACGCAAGGTTTGCTGCTTTCTTCATCTTACATCCTTTATTGCTTGTCTTATTTGTTATTCGTTAATCGAAAGTGATGAGATTTCAAGGTGAATCTGGGCGTTAATAACGTGTTTTGAGAATGTGCTCGGCTCTTTTTGCGCTTTGGCTATTTGTTCAAGCACGTTAGGATGCTGAGTAAATGCAGTTTGGTACCTTAAGCCATTTAATACCCAAAATTGAATATCGTTAGCGTCAGTTAAGCCTAATTGATAAGCTTGTTCAACCAGTTGTGTTGCTTGCATAATCACCTTGTTATCAAGGGGGAGCCGTTTTTGTTCTGTATAGTATGTTCGGTTATTTGCCCATAAATTGACTAAGTTTTGAATCATTATCAAATTTTTTAAGCGATTGCCGTAATTTTCACTCCAACTTTCGGCAATATTGGCGGTGTCATCGGCGGTAAAACGGATAAACTGCCCACCATGAATCGATGGGTAGTAGTAGTTTGCAATTTGGGTTAATTGTGATTTTAGCCATGCGTTGTCTTCTTTGCTCGCTACTTCTTGCAGAAATTGCATTCGAAATGGTTCAAAAAAGGGGTAATAACGCCGATGCAATGCATTGGCAATGGTATTGCCAATATTGATTAGTTGTTTTGCCAGTACCGATGGTTTAAGGTCTGTAACAATATAAGCACAAATATAACGCTTTGACTCAAAACATTCGTTTGCTGCTTCAAAGCCAATTCTATCCAATATTGGGCTTTCTAAAAATTCATCGGGTTCGGCAAGTTTAACCAGTGTTGGGCAGACGCTTGGGTCATAATCTAAATCCGAACGTAAAACTTGCGTGAGTTTTTTTTCGCTAAATGGGT
>NZ_LZHI01000060.1:0-1549 GCF_001690385.1 Gilliamella sp. Choc6-1 | reverse complement strand
CTCTCCTGATATGCGTAAATTCTTTTTAACTTGGGGAATAATTTTTCCAATTTCTATGCTTTGCCAACTGTCCATTAGAAACTCCCTACTACATTGACAAACCAACCATGTGAACGATAGTTCAAGTGTGTTAAGTTGTCGTTATAATCCGTAAAGTTATACCCCACGCCCATTTTAATATTATCGCCAATATTACGGTAAATACTCGTCACAAAGCCATCTTTATGGTCATCAGCTAAATCGGTACGTAACGTACGACCCTCTACCTGATATTCCCAATCGCCTGTCTTATAATTTAAACGCAGCGCATACAAACTCGCCCCTGATGAGTACCAGTTACTTTCATTTTTATAGCGTAAATGACCTTGCCTATGGGCTGCTTTAAATGCAGTTTCCCAGTTTGCATTCCATTCATAAACCCCTTCTAACGACCACACCCAGCTCTTTTGGTCATACAAACTTGAAGTATAGCGTTTCCCACTCGATGAGGTCGAATTCGCTATCAGCTGATCGTCCGGATCTAACCCGTAAACATAAGTCAGTTTCCCAAATAAATTCAGATTGTTTATTAATTTAGGACGATAAGCAAAACCAATCATTGATTCAGTATAGTTGCTCACCACATCATTCGATGTGTCTTTATTCCCAAAAGTTTTTGCAAAATCAAACTGTGCTAACCAACTTAAGTTTTCGCTGACAATCGTTTTCGCCCTATTGGTGGTGACCCATTGTCTTATCCGTTCACTACCTTCATCAATCCGATATTCCAGACGGTTACGAATTTGGAACCAATCATTTTTATAGCCGTAACCAGCCGCATAAACATCACGACGCGTTTCATCATGACCCGATAAACTAGTACGGTCACGATTACGGTTGTTTACACGCCCAACCGAGTAAGAGCCTTCAATAAATTGTGCTTCGGTAGGTTTATAACTGACACCATACACATCTGAAGTAGTATGATCGATTTTGCTAGTTTTGAATTGACGCTCAGAATAAAGCTCCAGCTCACTGGTCGCTTTGGTTCGACCGCCCACTACCGTGGTAATGCCTCGCCCAGAAGTAGAGTCCACATCATTTAACACTTTCGTATACAAATTAGTCTGCTCATTAACATCCCAACCTGCCTGAATACCCCCTCCAGCGCCTCGATTGGATGCAAAAATTTCCGCACCAATATTAATACTGTCGGTAATTTGTGAGTTATAACCAATTGTGGTACGGTTATCATCTGCCACATCGCCCGATTTGGCCACCGTTAATTGCTGAATAATATACCCTTTATCTCGACCATCAAAAAAACTACGCTCCAATTTAGCCGCAATTAATGCTTCATGTGTGGCGTCTTCACCATAGTTGTGGTCATTGCGGTGTTGTAATTCAAACGCTGCTGTATACACATCCCCCAATGCAGTGTAGTACTGTGCTCGAGTAAGTTTTTCAACATAGTTAGCCTTGTCTTTTTCTTGACTGTAACTCAACAACAAACCGTGTTTATCTTGCTCAAAATCATAACGTAGTTCACCACCCCACTCTTCTAAATCGC
>NZ_LZHI01000059.1:0-1007 GCF_001690385.1 Gilliamella sp. Choc6-1 | reverse complement strand
ATCACCGCACCTTTTAAGTCAGTGTTATTGCCTACCTTAATGTCAAAGCCACCACTGCCGGCAAAGATGCCCGATTGGTCGGTGACACTTTGCCAGTTGCTGTCCATTTTGGTTTTGCTCGCCGAGGCATTAATACTGCTTGAGCCTCCATAAGAAAAACTTCCCCCTACCGAGGTTGAGGTGCTTTTGGAGTGGAACTCATCGCTGTCTTGTTTCGATTCAATATTAAGGTCATGACCTATATCAGCCACCACCCTATTGCCTTTGACTTGCCCTGCAACAATGTTGGCATCATTACCGGTGATGATGGTGAGCTTGTTGCCTGCCTCTACCACACTTTCTGTCCAATCGGTACCGTTATCTTTTTCTCTGGATTTGCTTTGGCTAGCACTGGCCGAGATGGTAAAGCCATTTTTTTCTCCACCAAAGTTATAGCCCACACCCACCGAGCCACTGCTGCTTTTTTCTTTCGTCTCTGTTTTTATCGTGTTTTCTTGACCAATGATGTTGACATCATGGTTCGCTTTTAGCATCACATCATGACCTGCAGATACCTGACTGCCAATGATGTTGACATCATGGTTCGCTTTTAGCATCACATCATGACCTGCAGATACCTGACTGCCAATGATATTGATATCGCCGCTCTCTTTTTGACCATTGCCCGTCGCAATAATGCTGACGTTATTCCCCGCTGAGATGCCACTACTTACCACAGTGTGTTGCTCTTGGTTTACCGTGCGCTCGGTTTTTTCATTGCCAATACTAACATTAATCCCAATGGAGGCTTGTGGTGTGCCATTTTGTAAATTAGCGCCGCCCTCTAGCGCCGCATTACCCGCTTGTAACCCCGCTTTAATATTCATCAGCGCTTTGGTTTTTTCATTGGTCTGCTTTTTCGCTTGCTCTCGGGTTTGGTTGGCGTTGTAAATATCACTCACCGTGCCCGTTATCGAAATAGTAAGCCCTGATTTTTTGCGCTCATACTCTTCTTTATACGTCGTTTT
>NZ_LZHI01000058.1:0-3557 GCF_001690385.1 Gilliamella sp. Choc6-1 | reverse complement strand
AGCGGAAGCTGGTTATGGTTTGGTTCTTCATGAAGGTTTAGTTAAGAATTGGTTACTTGAGCCACATGCTCAGTTAGGCTATACCTGGTCAGACAGCCACAACTTTAAGTTAGGCACACAAGGCGAAGTAAGTAATGTTAATGGTGATGGAGTACAAATGCGTTTAGGTGCAAGATTCTATGGTCAAAGCACTAAAGAAGGCTATGGAGTATTACCATTTATAGAAGCCAACTGGTTGTATGATTCTTCTTCACCGGAAGCAAAAATTAATGGTAAACATGTTGAATCAGACATGAGTAAAAATTATATTGAATTAAAAGTGGGTGTGAATGGTAATTTAACCAAATCCCTCAGTAGCTATGCTCAATTAGACAGCCGATTTGGTAGCAACAACTACCGTCAACTTGGTGCGCAAATAGGTTTGAACTATTCATTCTAATAATTTAAAAAAACTCAATAAAAAAAAGCAGCACTTAATTGGTGCTGTTTTTTTATCTATATTAAATAACTTATCTAATTAAAATAATAATTAATATTATCTCTGACATTATCATGATTAATGAAGCTTTGTTACTGAGCAAATGAAGCATATAAGTAATTAAGTGTTCCTTCTGTTTGATGTTAATTTAATAAAAGAGTTAAATCAGGTTATTTTAAAGTCAAGAATGACCAATTAGATATTGATTGATTAATTAATTCATTCGATAATGTGGGTCGCATAATTTTTGCTGTTATCAGAAATTATGTTTAATTTTTAAGAAAAGAAAGGAAAAAGTAAATGAATAAAATTTATAAAGTTATAAAAAATCGGCAGGGAAAATGCCTGGCTGTATCTGAATTAGCTAAAGGTAGAGGAAAAAAAGCAAAATCTTTACTAATTAAAACAGCTGTAGTAGGTGCTATATCAACATTTATTGCAGGTGGTGCTTTAGCGGCAATAATACCAATAGAATCGGATGAAACAATAAAAGGTGACGGCTCTGGAACAATTCAAGGTGGGGTGAGCAATGATCAACATTTTGTAGGTATGGATGGTATAGGAAGCTTGACTATTAGTGATCAAGGTTCACTTACAACGCAGAGAATTATGGTAGGGAAAAATGAAGGAAGTTCAGGTAAATTAATACTTGATAATGGGCATCTTACCAGTACTGTGGGTAGTGTTTATTTAGGGGGGGGTGGCGATGCTGATATTTTAATCACAAACGGCGGCACTTTTACAAATACTGGATGGATTTCAACGAGTGTTGCGTATGACAGTAGCTCTAATGCAAAAGTAACTATATCAGGTAACGGTAGTGTATTAAGTCAACGTCATGATATAAGTATAGCTAATGATGGTAATGCTGTAATTAATATACTTGATAGAGGCGTAGTTAATTCTTCTAGAGGTACATTTATAGGTAATGAAGATGGAAATGCAATCATAAATATTGATGGCCAAGGCTCTGCTTTCAATTCTACAGGTCTGAGGCTTGGAACTCAAAATACAAACAAGAAAGGTTATGGTGAAATCAATATTACTAATGGCGGAAGTCTGAATGTTGAAGATGGAGACGCTTATAAAGAATTAATTGTTAGACATGGTAAAATTTTAGTTGATGGTGAAGGGTCACAATTAAATGCCACGAAAAAAGTAAAAGTGTTTAATCACACCAAAACTGATTTAACAAGTGAGATAACTGTATCTAATAATGCAACCATGAAAGTCAAAGATGATGCTAATGGTGATAATGAAGGTATACTTATCGAAAAAGGTGGTGCAGTAAATATCGGTGGTGCTGTTGGTAAAGCAGCAGAAAAAGCAGGTACGATTGATACACCTATTATCACTTTAAAAGATGATGGCGAATTAAATTTTAACCATACCGATAAAGATTATCAAGTACTATGGGATATTGACGGTGAAGGTAACGTTAACGTTGTTTCAGGCGATAACTTTGTTAATGGTAAACATACTTATAAAGGAAAAACCAATATAACCGGTGGTTCTTTGAATGCAAATGGTGAAAATGTATTTAGCCCTAATTCTGATTACAATATTGGTAAAGGTGGTTCATTAAATTTAAATAATCATAATCAAACAGTCGGTAATGTAGTTAATGCTGGAACTATTGATTTAGGTAAAAATTCAGCAAATACAGTATTAACAGTAAATGGAGATTACCATGGTGAAAATGGTCAGCTAAATATCTATGCCGATGTTGCCAAAAAACAATCAGATAAAATGATAGTAACGGGTAACGCAACTGGTAAGACAAATATTAATATTGTAGAAATTAACGGCAAAAATATTGAAGAAGGTGAAATAATAGATTTTGTTGAAGTTAATGGAGATGACGAATCAGAATGGCATGTTATAGAAAAACCAGATAGTGCTTTGGATTACGTTTTTGATTGGGATGCTTATGGTCGTTTATTAATAAAATACACTAATGCATTTTCAAATGTCCATAAATCGCCTGTTGCAGGTTCAGTTTTTGCCAATCATATGGCGTCGTTAAATATGTTCCGTCACAGTGCACATGATAGAGATACTTCAATTTATGTACCTGAATCAAATGTTTGGATGAGTTACAAATATAACCGCGCACAAAGTGATTTATTTGGAGGCAAACAATCAGTAAACATTCGAACCTCAGTAATAGAAATGGGTGTGGATGTATTATCACAAGAGCAATTTAAAGTTGGTGTTTATGGTGGTTATGGCCATAGTTCAACAGATACCAATCAAAAACACAGCGTACGTAAAGGGGACGGACGAGTTACTGGTTATAACTTAGGTGTTTATGGTAATTGGAATGACCAAGTAAATGGCGCAGGTTTATATGTTGATACTTGGGCTCAATACAGCTGGTTTAAAAATAACAATTCAACATATTTGTCGGAAATAAGACACTTCTCAAGTCATTATAATGGGAAGGCAATTACAGTATCAGCGGAAGCTGGTTATGGTTTGGTTCTTCATGAAGGTTTAGTTAAGAATTGGTTACTTGAGCCACATGCTCAGTTAGGCTATACCTGGTCAGACAGCCACAACTTTAAGTTAGGCACACAAGGCGAAGTAAGTAATGTTAATGGTGATGGAGTACAAATGCGTTTAGGTGCAAGATTCTATGGTCAAAGCACTAAAGAAGGCTATGGAGTATTACCATTTATAGAAGCCAACTGGTTGTATGATTCTTCTTCACCGGAAGCAAAAATTAATGGTAAACATGTTGAATCAGACATGAGTAAAAATTATATTGAATTAAAAGTGGGTGTGAATGGTAATTTAACCAAATCCCTCAGTAGCTATGCTCAATTAGACAGCCGATTTGGTAGCAACAACTACCGTCAACTTGGTGCGCAAATAGGTTTGAACTATTCATTCTAATAATTTAAAAAAACTCAATAAAAAAAAGCAGCACTTAATTGGTGCTGTTTTTTTATCTATATTAAATAACTTATCTAATTAAAATAATAATTAATATTATCTCTGACATTATCATGATTAATGAAGCTTTGTTACTGAGCAAATGAAGCATATAAGTAATTAAGTGTTCCTTCTGTTTGAT
>NZ_LZHI01000057.1:0-56498 GCF_001690385.1 Gilliamella sp. Choc6-1 | reverse complement strand
ATCAAACAGAAGGAACACTTAATTACTTATATGCTTCATTTGCTCAGTAACAAAGCTTCATTAATCATGATAATGTCAGAGATAATATTAATTATTATTTTAATTAGATAAGTTATTTAATATAGATAAAAAAACAGCACCAATTAAGTGCTGCTTTTTTTTATTGAGTTTTTTTAAATTATTAGAATGAATAGTTCAAACCTATTTGCGCACCAAGTTGACGGTAGTTGTTGCTACCAAATCGGCTGTCTAATTGAGCATAGCTACTGAGGGATTTGGTTAAATTACCATTCACACCCACTTTTAATTCAATATAATTTTTACTCATGTCTGATTCAACATGTTTACCATTAATTTTTGCTTCCGGTGAAGAAGAATCATACAACCAGTTGGCTTCTATAAATGGTAATACTCCATAGCCTTCTTTAGTGCTTTGACCATAGAATCTTGCACCTAAACGCATTTGTACTCCATCACCATTAACATTACTTACTTCGCCTTGTGTGCCTAACTTAAAGTTGTGGCTGTCTGACCAGGTATAGCCTAACTGAGCATGTGGCTCAAGTAACCAATTCTTAACTAAACCTTCATGAAGAACCAAACCATAACCAGCTTCCGCTAATACTATAGTTGCCTTGCATTATTAAATACATAATTTTCCCAATATAAATTCAAAATTTATGTATTTAAATCAAAGAAATTTTATAATTAAAATAGTTTAACAAAACTATTTATTCAATATTTTGCACTTGCTCACGTATCTGCTCAATAAGGACTTTTAACTCAATAGCACTAGCTGTGACGTCAGCATTAATTGATTTTGATGCAATCGTGTTTGATTCACGATTAAACTCTTGCATCATAAAATCTAACCTACGACCTACTGCTTCGTTTTTCTTTAATATCGAGTAGGTTTCTTTAACATGCGTCATTAAGCGATCTAACTCTTCTGCAACATCAATACGTTGAGCCATCAAAACAATTTCCTGTTCAAGACGAGAATTGTCCAATTCAATATTGGCTTCATCTAATTTGGCCTTTAACCGTTCCTTTTGCCATTCAAGTATTTGTGGCATCGCTTGACGAATTTTATCCACTTGCTGAGCAATGCCTTCTAGACGCAGGACAATATGGTCACAAAGAGCCTTACCTTCACGTTCACGGACGGTAATAAATTCATCTATTGCTGATTCTAATAGAACTAGAATTTCTTGTGATATTGTGTCTAAATTTTGTTCTTTGGCTGATAAAACTCCTGGCCAACGCAATACATCTATAGGATTTATTTCACCTGATTTATACTCTGTCTGTACCCAATTAGCTGCATTAAGAATTTGTTTTGCTAAATCTTTATTTAAAGATAGTTCTTGATGTTGCAATTCTGAACCTAATTCAAATCTTAAAGTACATTCGATTTTACCACGTGTTAAGCGCTTACGAAGGCGTTCACGGACAAGCGGCTCAAGTGAACGAAACTGTTCCGGCAAACGGATATAAGTTTCTAAATAGCGTTGGTTGACCGAACGCATCTCCCAAGAAGCATTACCCCAAGGTTGGTTTAGTTCTTTTCTGGCATAAGCGGTCATACTGGAAATCATATTTACTTCCTAAATTTTAAAAAACTTACTGGGCATTGTATCATATATTCTGTATAATGCGCTCTTAGCTTAGGCTAAACATCAACTATTTCTTGTTGATGTCCCCTTAAATAATTAGTTCAAAACCATATTTTTTAATTGTAACATCTGGAGAATTGCATGCGCCCGTCTGGTCGATCTGCGGAACAAACCCGCCCTATCAAAATAACCCGCCATTATACTAAGCATGCAGAAGGTTCTGTATTAGTTGAGTTTGGTGAAACAAAAGTACTTTGTAATGCAACAATTGAAGAATCTGTGCCTCGTTTTTTAAAAGGTCAAAACCAAGGTTGGGTTACCGCAGAATATGGTATGTTGCCTCGTGCAACCCATTCACGAACTCAACGCGAAGCGGCTAAAGGTAAACAAACCGGTCGCACTATGGAGATTCAACGCCTTATTGCTCGTTCTCTACGTGCAATGGTCGACCTTAAATTATTAGGTGAATATACCATCACGTTAGATTGCGATGTTATTCAAGCAGATGGGGGCACTCGAACTGCGTCAATTACTGGTGCTTGTGTGGCACTAAATGATGCAATCAATAAAATGGTTACAGATGGTAAAATTAAGCAAAATCCAATTAAATCATTAGTTGCAGCTGTTTCTGTCGGTATTGTCGATGGCCAAGCAGTATGTGACTTAGAATACATAGAAGATTCAAACGCTGAAACCGATATGAATGTTGTTATGACTGGCGATGGTCGTATTATTGAAGTGCAAGGAACTGCTGAAGGCGAACCTTTTAGTCATGACGAATTATTAAAACTATTAGAGCTAGCAAAAAATGGCATCAAAACTATTATTGATGCGCAAAAACAGGCCTTAAAAGATTAATTGGAGAGGATCGATGAAATCATACAAAAGTGAATTTATTGAATTTGCTTTAAATCGGCAAGCATTAAAATTTGGTGAATTCACATTAAAATCAGGACGTAAAAGCCCTTATTTTTTCAACGCCGGATTGTTTAATACTGGTAAAGATCTGGCTTTATTAGGTCGTTTTTATGCAGCCGCACTAATGGATGCTAATTTAGAATATGATGTCATTTTTGGTCCAGCATATAAAGGTATCCCTATTGTTTCATCAACCGTTGTTGCACTATCTGAACATCATAATGTTGACATTCCTTACTGTTTTAACCGTAAAGAAGCAAAAGATCATGGCGAAGGTGGTAATTTAGTAGGTAGTTCTATCTATCAACAGCGTGTTATGTTGGTCGATGATGTTATTACTGCCGGAACGGCTATTCGTGAATCAATGAACATATTGGCAGATAACCAATCTAAACTCGCTGGCGTACTGATTTGTCTAGACCGTCAAGAAAAAGGTCGAGGTGAACTCTCAGCAATTCAAGAAATTAAACAAGCTTATCATTGCGATGTAATTTCAATTATTACGCTTGATGATTTAATCCAGTACCTCTACAAAGATCCTGCTCGAAAAGATCAAGTAACGCAAGTTGAGGCTTATCGGTCTGAATATGGGATAAAGTAATAGCAATTTACTTTTTTATCTTATAAACATTAAAGCATCGAAAGATGCTTTTTATTTTCATATTTTATCTATAAATTTTTTATTTTCAGTAAGATAAATTCCGCAATAAAGTAAAATAACTGCTTTTATTCTTTTAAGATTTAATCATCATATCAAGCCGTTTAAATTTTATTTATATTATTAATCATGATATTTAATTTATATGAAACAAGTAAATTGGTAGAATAACAACTAATAATTAAATCTTTTCAAATTAAATAAAATAGAAATATAAGTAGGTATAAATATGGAAGACTCTTTTAAACCTCGTAGTTTATCGATTAGTGAATTATTTGGTGATACAAAAAATCTTTATAAAATACCAAAGTATCAAAGACCTTATAAATGGGAAAGTGAACAAGTTGAACAGTTATGGGACGATATTTTAGAATCATATGAAAATGATGTGCCAAATTACTTTCTTGGCTCTGTTATTACAGCAAATTCTTATGATGAACCTAATTCACCTTATATTGATGTTGTTGATGGACAACAAAGATTAACAACGTTAATGATACTATTTTGCGTTATACGTGATTATTTTCCGAATCTTAATCTACATGATAACTTAAATCCTCTATCTGTAAATATTGATATTATCCGTTCTGCAATAATTTTTAATAGCCGAGCTTCACGTTTAAGATTACACACTCATAGCTCTCATCAATCTGATTTTGAAACGTATATTTTAAACGAGGGAGCAACAAAAATATTGCCTCCTCCATATAAATATCAAATTAAAAATGATCAAGAACCCAAATTCAAATTTATTAATACAGCACTAATTTTTAAAGAGAAATTAAACTCTTTACCTGAAAGTAAACTTGGAGAGTTAATTAATTACTTATTTTACCAAGTTAAAATTATACGTATCGATTGTACCAGCCGTGATTTCGCTATTAAATTGTTTCAAGTGCTCAATAATAGAGGTTTAGATCTAACTTCTGCCGACTTAATAAAAAGTTTTTTATTAGAAAAACTTTATAAAAAATATAAAGATGATTTAACCACTTCAAAATTAAAAGAAGATAATTTTATGTCTGATTGGCGTGAAATGGAGCAGCTCATTAAACAATGTGACGATATAAGTTTAAATGATTTATTTATTATTTACGCACATTATTTATTAGGCTCAAATCAAAAAAAATCATTTACTGAAGAGCTACAAAACTTATTCGAAAATCAAGATCCTAATCAAGTCATAGCCTCATTAAAACAATTTGTTATTAATTATTACGAAAAAATATATTGTTCAAAAGATAAAAATATTTATTCGTTCCAATATTTGAGATGGAGTAATTATTGGAAAGCGATATTAATGACAGCCATTACAACAAATTATAAAGATTTCGATAAATTAGTTTTTGAACTAAGACGTTTTTATTATTTATATTGGATTGCGGGAAAAACATTATCCCAAGTAAAGCAGACTTCTTTTAATGTCATTAAAGCACTGAAAGAAAAAAAACATATCAATTATTTAAAAGCAATCTTTTCAAATAAATTAAATTCCGAAAAGATTTATGAACTAGCAATATCTCAGCTAACTTCTAATGTGGTTGATAAAGAAGCATGGATTAAACCTCTTTTGATTTTAATTGAATATGATCTAACCGATCAATCTAATCCTATCTTATTAAAACTTAATAATGACTTGCACCTTGAACATATATTACCTAAAAAATATAAGACTATTGCTGAATGGAATCATATAACCGAAGAAGTAAAAAACAGATGGTTACATAGTATTGCTAATCTAACACTATTAAGTGGTAAAAAAAATATTGATGCGAGTAATAATCCTTTCAATGTCAAAATGATTGTATATCAGGGTAGTCATACTAATAATACGACTGCTTTTCGCCTTTCCCAAAAAGTATTAGACGATTTTAATCAAAAAACATTTAATCAACAATGGCATGAAGATGCATTAAAAGATCGTTATAATTGGATACTTGCACGATTAGAAAAATTATTAGCTATAGATTTTACATTAGTAAAGCAGATTGACACCCCTAAATTGGCAAAATAATGATCAATCAGCTAATATGATGTGTAGAAATTATTTTCGTTAGTTACAGTAAATAATTAAGCTAGTGTAATAAATTTTCATAAAATAAAATTAACGCCATATCAACAACAAGCGATATGGCGATAATATCATAAAGAAAAAATCATTATTAATTTGACTAAAAACGTATTATGGTCAGTCATCCAACCATCTATAATACAGAAAGACCTCATGAAGTATTAACTAACATGACTCCTAAGCATATCCTTATATGTCTTTCTAAACTGCCTACACGGCAATGAACTAGAAGCTAATATACTATCAATATAGTATGTAAAAAGGCAAATAGGTATTTAGGTTTTAAAAACCCTTTTTTTTGAGATAAATTTAATTTATTGATTTTATTGAATTTTAAAATATAGCTAAAAAAAGGGTTTTTGTTTTTAGATTTTGTTGCTTTGTTATTTTTTAAGATTTCCCAACTTTAAAGTTCAAAATACCCATTGGCTGAGTTTTTAATAAACGCCCCAGATGGAAAAATAACAACAAATCAGCTATGCTATAGCACCTATAACAGGTAGCTATAAAATGACTAATATGAAAGTAAAAATTAGTTACTTTCTAATTAGGCAGCACCTATTTTTTATTTAGGAATTTTGAAAAATATGACATCTAATAACGCTAAATCAATTACCGAAACGCAACAACGCGATCAACTACAACGACAAATTTGGAAAATTGCCGACGAAGTCCGTGGTGCTGTCGATGGTTGGGATTTTAAACAATATGTACTTGGTTCTTTGTTTTATCGCTTTATTAGTGAGAATTTTGCCAATTATATTGAAGGTGGCGATGAGAGTATCGATTACAGCACATTATCCGACGATGTCATTATCGATGAAATAAAAAAAGACGCAATAAAAACCAAAGGCTATTTTATTTATCCTAGCCAATTATTTTGTAAAATTGTAGCTGAAGCTAATACCAATCCAAGTTTAAATACTGACTTGGCTAATATTTTTAATGCGATTGAAAGCTCAGCCATTGGTTACCCTTCAGAAAGCGATATTAAAGGATTATTTGCCGATTTTGATACCACCAGTAACCGATTAGGTAATACAGTTGCCGATAAAAACAAACGGTTAGCCGCAGTACTTAATGGTGTGGCCGAACTGGATTTTGGCGATTTCGCAGACAATAAAATCGATCTGTTTGGCGATGCTTATGAGTATTTGATTTCTAATTATGCCTCGAACGCCGGTAAATCAGGTGGTGAATTTTTTACGCCACCGAATGTGTCGAAATTAATCTCACAATTAGCCTTACATAATCAAAAAAAGGTTAATAAAATCTATGACCCGGCGGCTGGTTCGGGTTCTTTATTGTTACAAGCGAAAAAACAGTTTGACGAGCATATTATTGAGGATGGATTCTTCGGTCAAGAAATCAACCATACCACCTATAACCTTGCTCGAATGAATATGTTTTTACACAATATCAACTATGATAAATTTGAAATTGCCTTAGGGGACACGCTGCTTAATCCCAAATTTGGCGACGAAAAGCCATTTGATGCCATTGTTTCAAATCCACCCTATTCAATTAAATGGATTGGCAGTGATGATCCAACCTTAATCAATGATGACCGATACGCACCTGCCGGTGTACTGGCACCCAAATCGAAAGCCGATTTTGCCTTTATTATGCATGCACTAAGTTATTTGTCCGAGCGAGGGCGAGCGGCAATTGTTACCTTTCCGGGGATATTTTATCGAGGTGGTGCGGAACAAAAAATTCGTAAATATTTGGTCGATAATGATTTTGTTGAAACTGTAATCTCGCTCGCACCAAACTTATTTTATGGCACATCGATTGCGGTTAATATTTTAGTGCTTGCCAAAAATAAAACCGTCAAAACAACACAATTTATTGATGCTAGCAAACTGTTTAAAAAAGAGACCAATAATAATGTGCTCACTGATGAACATATTCAAGAAATTATGCAAGTATTTGCTAGCAAGCAAGATATCGAATATTTTGCTAAATCGGTCGATAATCAAACCATTGCGCAAAATGACTATAATCTATCAGTCAGCTCGTATGTGGAAGCCGAAGATACCCGTGAAGTGATTGATATCACCCAACTTAATGCCGAAATAAAAGATACCGTAGCTAAAATTGATAGTTTACGTTCCCAAATTGATGCAATTGTGGCGGAGATTGAGGGATGAATAAGAGTAATAACATAACTGAGTTGCTAAAAGGTGTTGAGGTTGATTGGAAAGCTTTGAGCTCTGTTGCCCAATATGTTAGAGGGCTAACTTATAACAAAAAAAATGAAAGCAACAATAGCATAGGATATAAAGTACTACGTGCAAATAATATTACACTATCAAACAATACGCTAAATTTCAATGATGTTAAAATTATCAATTTGGATACCAAAGTTAAAGATACACAAAAACTTTATAAAAATGATATTTTAATAAGTGCTGCAAGTGGAAGCCGTGAACACGTTGGAAAAGTTGCTTTCATAACTAATGATATAGATTACTATTTCGGTGGTTTTATGGGCGTGATTAGAACCTCAAACAAAATCAGCCCTCGTTATTTATTTCACATTTTAACAAGTGAAATTTTTCAAAATTATCTAAATGAAATGTTGAATAGCTCAACTATAAATAATTTAAGTTCAAAAATTATAGAAGGATTCCAAATTCCCATCCCCCCTCTACACATTCAAACCGAAATTGTCCGTATTTTAGACACATTCACAGCCCTCACAGCAGAGCTCACAGCAGAGCTCACAGCAGAGCTTACCGCAAGGAAAAAACAATACAACTATTATCGAGATAAATTGTTGACCTTTCAAGAGGATGAAGTTGAGTGGAAGGCTTTAGAAAGTATAACTTTACCAACAAGCAATATAAGATGGAAAGAAACAGATCGTATTTACAAATATATTGATTTAACTTCTGTTAGTCGTGAAACTAAATCAATTATTGGAACAACTGAAATAACAGCTATAAATGCACCAAGTAGAGCACAAAAAGTTGTTGAAGAAAATGATGTTATTTTTGCAACGACTCGTCCAACACTACAAAGATTCACATTAATAGAAAAAGAGTTTTCTGAGAACATTGCAAGCACAGGTTATTGTGTTTTAAGAGCAAATCGTAATTATATTCTACCTAAATGGATTTACTACAATATTTCATCTACACGATTTAATAATTATGTTAATGAAAACCAAAGTGGTACTGCATATCCTTCAATTTCAGATGCAAAAGTAAAACAGTTTAAAATCCCAATTCCCCCACTCAAGGAACAAGCTCGTATTGTCGAAATCCTAGATAAATTCGATGCGCTTACCAACTCAATCACCGAGGGTTTACCGCGTGAGATTGCATTACGCCAAAAGCAATATGAATATTATCGGAATTTATTATTAGACTTTCCGAAAGTACAAGAATAATAAGATAGAGTTATAAAAAATGAATGCCACATTAAGGAATATTGCTGAAAAGCTGGATAAAAACAATAGAAAAGTCCAATTAATCTATGCCTTTAACGGCACTGGTAAAACACGTTTATCTCAAACCTTTAAGAATTTAATTATATCGCAGCATAAAGATGATAAAGAGAATAATGCCGCCTTAACAAGGCACAATATCCTGTACTATAACGCTTTTACTGAGGATTTATTTGCTTGGGATAATGATAAACATCAAGAGGGTGAACATCAATTAATCATACAACCTAACTCATTTACTGACTGGATTTTAAAAGACCAAGGACAAGACCAAAATATTGTTCGTTACTTTCAATCCTATACCCATCAAAGATTACAGCCACATTTCAATGAGGATTTTTCTACTATTACTTTTTCGCTAATAGGCGATAATGATCAGCGTATTGATAATATTAAAATCTCTAAAGGCGAAGAAAACAATTTAATTTGGAGTCTTTTTTTTACACTGATTAACTTAGTTATCGCAGAGCGCAATATTACTGACAAAAGCGAACGCTCAACTAATGAATTTGACCATTTACGCTATATTTTTATTGATGATCCCGTCAGTTCATTAGACGAAAATCATCTTATCCAATTGGCAGTAGATATTGCCCAATTAATCAAATCTAGTGAATCTGATATTAAATTTATTATTACGACCCATAACCCGCTGTTTTATAATGTGCTTTATAATGAATTAGGTTTAAAAAATGGTTATATTTTAAGACGATTTGAGGACGGTAAATTTGCATTAGAAGATAAAAAAGGCGATTCAAATCACTGTTTTTCTTATCATCTTTATTTAAAAGATATTTTACAACAAGCCATTCGCGAACAAAAAATTGAAAAATATCATTTTACCCTATTACGTAACTTATATGAAAAAACCGCTGGTTTTTTAGGCTATCCACAATGGTCAGAATTATTGCCTGACGATAAACAAGTTTATTTAACACGAATTATCAATTTTACAAGTCATTCAAAATTGTCGAATGAAATGATCCCTGAACCTTCCGATCCTGAAAAGCAGATTGTTGCCTTTTTACTTAATCATTTACTCGAAAATTATAATTTTAAATAGCTGGAATAGAATATGACGACTTATACAAAACCAATTGCCGAAACCAATAGCTACATTATTTTAGATAACTACAACAAACTTGAAGAGACGGCAGCTGTTTATCAGACTGAAAAGGATTTAGAAAATGAATTTATTCATGATTTAGTTCGACAAGGTTATGAATACTTACCGAATTTAAATACGCATGAAAAGTTATTAGCAAATGTTCGCGAGCAGTTGCAAAAACTTAACAAAATACAATTTACGGATGATGAATGGCGACGTTTTATATTAGAGTATTTGGATAAACCCAATGAATCGATGATCGATAAAAGTCGCAAAATCCACCACGATCATATTTACGATTTTGTTTTTGATGATGGTCATATTCAAAATATCAAACTGTTAGATAAAAAAGATGTTGCTAATAATAAATTACAAGTTATCCATCAATTCCAGCAAACTGGTAATTATACAAATCGTTATGATGTGACGATTTTAGTGAATGGCTTGCCGCTTGTTCAAGTTGAACTAAAAAAGCGTGGTATTGCTATTCGTGAAGCCTTTAATCAAGTACATCGCTATAGTAAAGAGAGTTTTAATCAAGACAATTCACTATTTAAATATTTACAACTGTTTGTTATATCAAATGGTACCGATACGCGCTATTTTGCTAACACGACAAAACGTGACAAAAATAGCTTTGATTTTACAATGAATTGGGCAAATGTTAAAAACGAACCAATAAAAGATATAAAAGACTTTACCGCAACCTTTTTTGCCAGCCGCACGCTATTAAATGTGTTACTGACTTATTCGGTGCTTGATGTAAATGACACATTGTTAATTATGCGCCCTTACCAAATCGCCGCCACCGAACGTATATTATGGCAAATCATTAGCGCTTATCATGCCAAAAAGTGGAGTAGCTTACAAAGTGGGGGCTTTATTTGGCACACAACAGGTTCCGGCAAAACACTAACCAGCTTTAAAACAGCACGGTTAGCGACAGAATTAGAATTTATTGATAAAGTTTTTTTTGTGGTGGATCGTAAAGATCTGGATTATCAAACCATGAAAGAGTATCAAAAGTTTTCAAAAGATAGTGTGAATGGTTCAAATAGTACCGCTGGGCTTAAGCGCAATATTGAGAAAACCGATAATAAAATTATTGTTACTACCATTCAAAAACTCAATAACTTGATCAAAAGCGACGATAGCTTAGCGATCTATGATAAACATGTGGTATTTATTTTTGATGAAGCGCACCGCTCCCAGTTTGGCGAAGCTCAAAAAAACTTAAAGCGTAAATTTAAAAAGTACTACCAATTTGGTTTCACCGGTACGCCGATTATGCATACTAACGCAATCGGAACGCAAACCACAGAGGATGTTTTTGGTCGTGAACTGCACGCTTATGTATTAACCGATGCAATTCGTGACGAAAAGGTACTAAAATTTAAAGTTGACTATAATGATGTGCGCCCTAATTTTAAATCGATAGAGCAAGAACAAAATCTCGAAAAACTTAGCGCTGCTGAAAACAAAAAAGCATTGCTCCACCCAAACCGTATTGAGCAAATCACACAATATATTCTGAATAATTTTAAACAAAAAACCCATCGATTAATGGGTAAAAGTAAAGGATTCAATGCCATGTTTGCTGTGAGTAGTGTCGATGCAGCTAAGCTCTATTATGAATCATTCAAAAAATTACAAAAAGGTGCAAATCAGCCATTAAAAATAGCTACGATATTTTCTTATTCTGCTAATGAAGAACAAGATGCACAAGGTAATTTTGCCGATGAAAGTTTTGAAATAGATGCCTTAAATCAAAGTGCTAAAGAGTTTTTGGTTTCTGCGATATCAGATTATAATCAGATGTTTAAAACTAACTTTGATGTCAGTAGTGATCAATTTCAAAACTATTATCGCAATTTGTCTTTAAAAGTAAAAAATCAAGAAGTCGATCTATTAATTGTCGTTGGCATGTTCCTAACTGGTTTTGATGCCCCAACACTTAATACCCTATTTGTTGACAAAAACCTGCGGTATCATGGGCTAATTCAAGCCTTTTCACGCACTAATCGTATCTATAATGCTACCAAAACCTTTGGTAATATTGTGGCGTTTCGTGATTTAGAACAAGCGACCATTGATGCAATAAAAACATTTGGTAAAAGTAATACTCGTGAAGTAGTGTTAGAAAAAAGCTTTAAAGAATACATGGAAGGGTTTACTGATAAAAATTCAGGTAATTTCCACAATGGCTATCTAGCCATCGTTGCCGAGTTACAAGAAAAGTTCCCACGCCCTGATGAAATTATCAAAGAAAAAGATAAAAAAGAGTTTGTTAAATTATTTGGTGAGTACTTACGTGCTGACAATATATTACAAAATTATGATGAATTTGTTGCATTAAAGGATTTCCAACAATTAGATATGAAAGATGCGCAGGCGGTTTTAGCGTTTAAAAACAAGCATTATGTGACTGATGAAGATCTGCAAAAAATGGAAGCAGTTAAACTACCGACTGACCGCGCAATTCAAAATTACCGTTCAACTTATAATGATATTCGTGATTGGCTACGCAGAGAAAAACAAGCCAATCAACAAGATCAACAAAGCATTGACTGGGATGATGTGGTTTTCGAAATTGATCTACTAAAATCACAAGAGATCAATCTGGATTATATTCTTGAGTTAATTTATGAACAAAATAAACAAGAAAAAACCAAACAAAACATTGTCGAAAATGCTCAGCAATTAATTCGATCAAGCTTAGAAAATCGTGCTAAAGAAGAGCTAGTTGTTGAGTTTATAAAACAAACTGATCTTGATGCTATTCCAGATAAAGCCTCGATTATTGATGCGTTTTTCTTGTATGCACAGCAAGAGTTACAGGTAGAGCTTAATTTCTTAATTGAAGAAGAAAATTTAAATGAAGCGGCTACAAAACGCTATATCGCCTCGTCACTAAAACGAGCATATGCAACCGAAAATGGCACAGAGCTAAACGAAATTTTACCGAAGATGAGCCCACTCAATCCACAATATTTAATTAAAAAGAGCCGAGTCTTTGAAAAGATCGCGGCATTGGTTGAAAAGTTTAAGGGTGTTGGTGGTGAAATTTAATTGTTAACAGTTAAATTCGCTAATAATTAAAGGAAGATGAATGATCGATTTCTTATTCATCTTCCTAATAATTTATCATTCAAACTTACTTTGAGTGATTTTGTATGCAAAATCTTGCATGCTCATAATGATAAATGATTTTTGAAAAATCAAATGGTTCGCCTGATGAGGTGTAAAATATTTCTTCAACACAAAGTGCTGGTTCACCAGGTTGCAGTCCTAAATAAAGAGCCATTTCTTCATCAAGTTTTATCACTTGCATATATTTATCAGAAAAACCAATATTAATATTATAATTTTCCTGAATGTAATTAAAAATTGAGTTTTCCACAATTTCTTTATTTAAATAACAAATTAACTTTTTACGGTAATATGACTGTTCTAAGCCATATAATTTATCTTCAACATAGCGCAATCTTTTAACAAAATAGACTTCTTCGTTATCATCGCATTGTAGATTTTCTTTAACTTTTGCACTAGGCTTGATGATATCAACATTAAATACTGTTGAAGAACCATAAACATCTTCTAGATCGACAGTAAAACCATGACTTTGCAAAAAATTGAGATAGCCTCTTTTTTTACGCTCACGAACAAAAATACCACTACCTTGCACTTGATAAATAACGCCCTGCCGCTCAAGACAATTAAGTGCTTTAACAATTGTACTACGACTGACCTGATATTGATTAATTAGACCGTCAATATTATCAAGCTGAGTGCCTTTGGACAGTTGTTTTTGATAAATCATCTGTTTAATTTTTTTTGCAACTTCTTGATATTTAACCATTTGTTATGTTATTAATTTAATCAATAATTAAAGTTGTATTTTATACAGCTTATTTTTAGTTTTAAATTAAATAATATAAAAACTCGATCTAGATCACAAACAATATAATTGTTAATTAACAATTTTGAAATTGTCTATAAGATGAACTTACTAAATTGCTTTTAAGGAGTTTATGGATGTCATCAAAAATTAGAGATTATAACAAGTTAGCTGTTGATATTTTAAATGAGTTAGGTGGTGAGAAAAATATTGTTACCGTCGCTCGTTGTGCAACACGTCTTCGTCTTGTGACCCAAATTACACCAGAGCATGCAAAAGAAAACATAGCTAAATTACCAGGTGTTATTACCGTTGTTGAGAAAGGTGGTCAAATCCAAGTTGTAATAGGTACAAACGTCGATAAAGTCTACAATGCTTTTATTCAGCTGGTTAATACCGATAACAAAATCAAAACAAGTAATGATAACAACATCTTAAATCAAATTATTGCAACAATGTCAGCTGTATTCGCTCCCTTTGTCTATATTTTAGCCGCATCAGGTATTTTGCAAGGCATCTTGATTTTAATTAAATTGGCATCCCCTGAATTAGAAAAAACTGGAACCTTTGGAGTATTCAATTTCATCTCTTGGGCACCTTTTTTCTTTTTACCTATCTTTATTGCTATTACTGCTTCTCAGCATTTTCGTTGTAACTTATATATCGCTGTTGCTTGTTGTGCAGCGCTGTTATCACCAACATGGACTGAGTTTGCAAAACTAATAAGCGAAGGGCAAAAAATTGATCTATTTGGTATTGCGCTATCGCAAACCACTTATGCTTCAACCGTTTTACCACCACTATTTTTAGTTTGGTTACTCTCTTATTTAGAACGATTTTTAGAGCCTAGACTGCACAGCATTATAAAACCCGTTTTATTGCCATTATTTAGTCTTGTCATTATGGTACCTTTAACATTACTTGTTGTTGGTCCATTAACCGCAAATGGTGCGCAATATATCGCTAACGGTTATAATTGGTTTGTCAGTCTAGCACCTTCAATAGCTGGTGGGATTATTGGAGCCGTTTGGCAAGTCTTTGTTATTTTTGGTGTGCATTGGGGGATCACACCTGTTATCGTCGAAAACTTTAAGCAGTATGGTCAAGATTCTTTCCAAGCTTTCCAAACCATTGCCGTTATTGGTCAAGTTGGTGCAGCATTAGGTTTTTATTTAAAAACCAAAACGCAAGAGATGAAAGGTATTTCATTATCTGCTTTTATCACTGGCTTATTCGGTATAACCGAACCTGCTATTTATGGTGTTAACTTACGCTTTAAAAAACCATTTATTTATGGTTGTATTTCTGCATCTTGTGGTGGTATTGTGGCAGGATTTTTTGCTCCTCACTATGTTGCTTACGCTGGTTTACCAGGTCCATTAACTATCGTTAATGCAATTAGCCCAAATAATCCTGATTCATTTATTGGCGTGTTGATTGGTGCGCTTATTGCTCTTTTAGGACCTGTATTGTTAATCCAACTATTTGGTACTGGTGAAACAGTGCAAGATGCTGCTGTTGTTGAAAATGATAACCCTAAAATTCTTCTTGATGAGGTTAATATTACTAGCCCGATGACAGGCCATGCTTTACCACTGAGTGAAGTGCCCGATCCTGCTTTTTCACAAAAACTTATGGGTGAAGGGATTGCCATTGAGCCTACTGATAATCACGTTTATGCACCTTTCGATGCCGAGGTAACTGCGGTATTTGAAAATTCCAAACATGCTATTGGGTTAACATTAGATAATGGCGTTGAATTATTAATTCATGTGGGGATTGATACGGTTAATTTGACTAATAACGAGTTTGCATATCATGTTGAATTACACCAAAAAGTGAAAAAAGGTGATCTACTAATCAGCTTCAATCCTGAGGCAATAAAACAAGCAGGCTACCCACTAATCACCCCAATTATTATTGTTAATACCGATCAATACCAATTCATTTCATTAACGGATAAAACAGAAGTCACAGTTGATGATATCATATTTAACATTAAGCAATAACAAGGAATCAAAAAATGACTAAAAAACCATTTTTATGGGGCGGTGCTTTAGCCGCTCACCAATTTGAAGGTGGCTGGAACGAAGGCGGCAAAGGACCAAGCGTAGTTGATGTCATGACAGCAGGTGCGCATGGCGTAGCAAGACAAATCACTCAAGATATTGAACCCGATAAGTTTTACCCAAACCATACGGCCATTGATTTTTATCATCATTATAAAGATGATATCAAACTCTTTGCTGAATTAGGTCTTAAATGTTTACGCACGTCAATTGCTTGGACACGCATTTTTCCAAAAGGTGATGAGCTTGAACCAAATGAAGAAGGTCTGCGCTTTTATGATAATGTTTTTGATGAGCTCATTGCTCATGGCATAGAGCCTGTTATCACGCTATCACATTTTGAAATGCCATTACATATAGCTCGCCATTATGGTGGTTTTAGAAACCGTAAAACAGTAGAATTTTTTGAACGTTTTGCGACAGCATGTTTTGAACGTTATAAAAATAAAGTTAAATACTGGATGACATTTAACGAAATCAATAATCAAATGGATACTAGTAATCCTATCTTCTTTTGGACTAACTCTGGCGTACAAGTTAAACCTGGCGAAAATCCGCAAGAAGTTCTATACCAAGTCGCTCATTATGAACTTTTAGCAAGTGCCAAAGCAGTCATTGCCGGTAAAAAAATCAATCCTGATTTTCAAATTGGTTGTATGGTATCGCATGTGCCAATTTATCCATATTCTTGTAATCCTGAAGATATGATGGCTTCAGAAATTGCTATGCATCAACGCTTCTTCTTCCCTGATGTTCACGTTCGCGGTTACTATCCAGCTTATGCATTAAAAGAATTTGAGCGTGATGGCTATAAACTCGATATTACTGAAGAAGATTTAGGTTATTTGAAAAAAGGTACGGTTGATTACATTGGCTTTAGCTATTATATGTCAACCGTTGTGAAAGCGGATGCCAAAAATGATAATCGTGACAACATAGTTAACGGTGCACTACCTAATGCAGTTGAAAATCCTTATATAAAAAGCAGTGATTGGGGTTGGCCAATTGATCCTGAAGGTTTACGTTATACACTTAATCGTCTGTATGATCGATATCAATTACCGCTATTTATTGTCGAAAATGGCTTTGGTGCAATTGATGAACTCGAAAACGGTAATCAAATACACGATAAACCACGTATTGAATACTTAGGTGCCCATATCAAAGCTATGCAAACCGCTATAGATTATGATGGTGTTGATGTAATGGGTTACACTGCTTGGGGAATTATTGATGTTGTATCATTCACTACTGGCGAAATGAAAAAACGTTATGGCGTAATTTATGTTGATCGTGACAATGAAGGAAATGGTAGTATGAAACGTTATAGAAAAGACTCATTTGAATGGTATAAAAAAGTCATTAGCACCAATGGTGAAAGTTTAAAATAAGTAGATTATATAGCTGTAATAATGTTCATTAGAGGGTGCTATCGATTCAATAGCACCTTCCTTAAATTTAAATATAATAAAATAACTATTGATAAAAGGTAATTAATAAATATTTTTCATGTAGTTATATAAAACTAAAAGTTAAATATCAATTGCTTATCTAGCTGAGGATCGATTAAAGTAACATGAAAGCCAATTAACCGCACACCCCTTTCATTACGCCTTTCATGCCAAACTTTGTAAGCCTGATCGATTAAATCTTGCTTATCAAGCTTAGCCCAAATATGTTCTTGCGTAGTAAGCTGAAAATCATCAAACTTAAATTTGACACCTTGCCTAGCTATAGACAAATCCGCACGCACTTTACTTAACCGTTTTTCAAGCTCTTCAAATAATGGTTCGAACTGCAATAAACACTCTTCCCAACGATGAATGTCATTCGTTAAGGTCCGCTCTACCCCAACTGATTTACGTTGCCTATCATTACAGACTTCACGTTCATCAATACCTTGACATCTCTCGTACAATACACGACCAAACTTACCAAATTGATTGAGTAATTTAGTTAAATCATACTTAACAACATCTCTACATGTAAATAACCCTAATTCTGCTAATTTTTTTTCAGTAACTTTACCTACACCAGGAATTTTTTTTAGTGGCAATTGTTCAATAAATGTATCAACTTCTTCTGGTGGAATAACATATTGGCCATTAGGTTTATTCATATCGGACGCAATTTTTGCCAAAAATTTAAGTGGTGCTGCGCCTGCCGATGCGGTTAATTCCAATTCATTAAAAATAGTTTGACGAATATCTTGAGCAATAAGCGTTGCTGAACCATAGCAAAGTTTACATTCTGTCACATCCAGATAAGCTTCATCAAGAGACAACGCTTCAATTGCATTGGTATAACGTTTAAATATTTGGTGGATTTGATTCGAAACTTCTTTGTAAACAGCATGCCGCCCCGGTATTACTTTAAGATTAGGACATAGCTTTAGCGCTTGTGACATTGACATCGCACTATGAACTCCATATTGACGAGCTAAATAATTGGCGGTAGCAACCACACCACGCTTACGAGGATCCCCACCTACCGCAATAGGCATATTACGATACTGGGGATTATCTCTCATTTCAACAGCAGCATAGAAACAATCCATATCAACATGAATAATTTTTCGCATAACCTGTTTTCATTGCACTTTAAAAAAAACAACTGTATATATATACAATATCATATTTCAAATATGTATGTAAACTGGGTATTAGCTACTTCTCTAATTTATCAAAATCGATTAAACCTTTTTTATCATATGGATCACCTATCCAGCGTATGGATTCATAGAAATTAGGATTAACTAAACTTTTTTGAGGTATGAATAAGTTATAACTTAATCCGGCTAAATCAGACCATGTATGAATCAAATCTTGAGTACTAAATTTCCGATTAACATAGTCTTGATAATTATTTGGGTGGGTTGCAATCCATTGTGGCGATTCCCAAAGCATAAAAGGAACTGTATACATCGTTCTAGTGGGTGATTTTTCATTACGACCTAAAACGTCATGTGGCGGTGTTTCATAAACATCTTCACCATGATCAGAAAAATACAATATAAAGCCATTTTCTTTACTATTCTTAAATAAATTAAATAATGTAGTTGTAACGTAATCATTGTAACTTACCGCATTATCATAACTATTGTAAACAGGTAGTTTACTTTCATCAATATTAAACGGTATGCTTGTTTTACCTTTAAAACGGTTATGCTCACCATTTTTAGGATAACGGAATTCATACTTCATATGAGTACCAAGAAGATGTATAACAATAAATTTCTTTTCAGCTGGATCAGCTAATACTTCTTTAAATGGCTCAAATACAGACTGATCATATTGTCTTGAACTTTGATTACGGTCGTTATTCATATAATACTGTTTGTCGGTTTGTTTAGAAAACATAGTCAACATTGTATTACGTTCAGTTATAGTTTGTTGATTAGTAATCCAAAAGGTTTTGTATCCTGCTTGTTTCATTAGATGAATCAATGAAGGAGTCTTAAGATATAAATCAGGGTGCTGCTCATCAGCAAAGGTTAGGGCTTGTTGTAAAATTTCAATCGTATAAGGTCTTGATGAAACTACATCATTAAATACAACTAAATTAGGATTTTCTTTTTTAAATTGTTCTATTTTTGGGGTAGTATTTCTCCCATAACCATAAAGCCCCATTCTATTGCGAGTTGTTGATTCACCTATGACCAAAACTAACGTCCTTGGAGTATTACCATTTTTATCTTTCAGATTTTCCAATGGCGGTAATGATTCTAAATGCTCTAAAATATGCTCCATATTATTCAACTGCGAGCGATAAGCCCAATAACTGCAAATCAGTTGCCATGGAACTGTTGTTTCCATACGTGTTAATAAATGAGCACCAGCTTTTTCAAAAGATGAATTTTTGACAACTACACTAATGACTAACGGCATTAACGCATAAATAGCAATAAATGAAGATATTAGCCATTTTGTCGTATTTTTAACATAAATCGGCTCTACTTTTTTCCATAGATATATACCGATGGATACATAAATAATTAATACTAAAATTAATTGGACATTTAAATATTGCTGAATAAATTCATGTGACTCACTGAAGTTTGATTCAGCCATAACAAATAAAACACTCTGTGAAAACTCTTGCCTATAAATAGTAAAATAACCAACGGGAATCAGTGATAATCCACCAACAACTAATCCATAAACAGTTGCAATTTTTTTCGTATATTTAGGAAAAATGAAAACAGGAATAAGCCAAATTAAACTATAGATAATTGAATCGCGCAGCCCTATCGCATTAGAATGCCCAGAAAAGAAAATATATAATTGTAATGCACAAGAAAAATAAGTAAAAAATAAAATAACAAAAATAAGAGTCGACCAACTAAATATCAAGTTTTCCTTTTGATTTTTCATAAATTATGATTAGTAATAATTATTTGTAGGTCGCTCTAGTATACTATCTATAGATTAATAAAACCTTAAAAAGAACTGATTAAATGATAAAATATTTTTTCAAAATATCTCTAATCATTAAATGATCACTTTTTATATTAAAGAATAATCTCGATGAATGTTAAATTTTATGAGTTAGTCAACATTTAACCCTAATATTTTCGCTGTGAGGCTATTTTCTGGTTGATTTAACTGTTTAGGTGGACCATTAAAAATAGTATTCCCTTTATTTACTACTAAACAACGTGAAAAGTAATTCAAAGTGTCATCAAGATAATGTGACACCATCATTAATGTTAATCCAAACTCATCACAAATTTTATCGACCAATGCTAGCATTTCAAAACGTAAAGCTTGATCAAGAGCAGAAAAAGGTTCATCTAATAATAAAATAGGACGATGTTGAATTAGGCAACGGGCAAGCGCAACACGTTGATATTGTCCACCAGAAAGTTTATCAGGATAACGATCCCCTAAATTATCTAAACCAACATTCGCTAAAATATCATTAACTTGCTTTTTTTCAGATGTGCTTAATTTTAATGATGGCTTTATACCTAAACCAACATTTTGTTTAACCGTTAAGTGGCTAAATAAATTATTATGTTGAAATAGCATCGAAACAGGTCTTTTATTGGGTAAAATTTTGGTAAAATCTTGATGATTTAATATTACTTTACCTGAATTAGGTAATAAGAATCCTGCAATTAAATTTAATAAAGTCGTTTTGCCTGAGCCACTTGGTCCAACCACTACAACTCGCTCTTTTGTAGTAATTTTTACATCAAAATCTATTTTAAAATCATCATAATGATAATTAACTTGATTAAGTTCGATCATAATCCATCACAATTAATAAACTAAACGATAAAGTTAATAATACTGCAGCTGTAACCATACTTTCATGATAATGATAATGGGAGATTTGTTCATATAAATAGTAAGGTAGAGTAGTTACTGACTGCCCTCCAAATAATGCAATAATACCAAAATCACCTAATGACAAAATACCTGAAAAGGCGAAACTCATAATAATGATTTTTTTTAATGCCTTATATTCGACGATATAAAAATGCCTAAAACCATTAATATTAAGAGATTGGCTCAATTGCCAATAACGCAATGTGACCTCATACATAGGTATTGCAAGGTTTTTTAATACAAAAGGCAATGCCATTAAGGCATTACATAACATCATTAATATACAAATAAATACACGGTTATCTGCATATTTAAATAGCAATAAAAACAATCCTGAAGATAATACCATACTAGGAATAGCTAAAATTAATGATCCAACAAGCATTAACTGATTACTCCATTTAATCTGATGATTAATGATCAATCTGCTATTAGTCCATAAAATTAATAAAGCAAGCACTATAGCGATCATAGCAGCACCTAAGGCAATTAAAAGCGAAAATAAGGTAGCTTGTTTAAAAGCCGTATTTAATAGTGATAAGTCAAAAAAACGGCTTCCTTCAATAACTATATTTATTAATGGTAAAAAAATAAATAATCCACCAACTAAAATGATGACAGCACTAAAAAACTTTAAATAATTAGAAACCGATAAATGATAATTTTGCTTATTAAAATCAATAGTTACATTTTGATTATCTTTATTTTTATGAAGTATTTTCTGGGTCAGCCATAAAAAACTGATACAGCATATTAGCTGTATACCGGCAAATAAAACAGCTTGTAGCAGTTCAAATTCTCGAATAGATTGATAAATTGCCACTTCAATAGTGGTATATTTAGGCCCTCCACCCAGCGCAAGCACTATAGCAAAACTAGAGAAACACAGCATAAAAATTAATGCAGCCATAGGAAATAATTGACATCGCAATAAAGGCCATTCAATCAATTTAAAATAGGTAATACTTGAAAAATTCAATTGCGCAGCCAATCGCTTATGTTCAACAGGAACAAGGCTTAATGTTTGATAAAACAAACGACAAGCATACGGAAAATTAAGAAATACATGAGCTAGCAAAATTCCTTTTAACCCATAAATTGACCACCCAGAAAATGATATACCAAAATATTTTAAAATAGAGGCTAATAACCCCTGTTGACCATAAATTGACAAAAGACCAGTTACAACTACTAACGAAGGCAATATAAAAGTGATAGGCATTAAACGCAATAATAGGTGCTTACAAAAGAAATCAACCATTGATAATGCTTTTGCCATTAATAGAGCTAATAGGATTGACAATATAGTAGATAATACCGCTTGAAATACCGTTATCCCAATTACATGCAATAAATAACTATCGAAATAAATATTAAAATCATTCGACTCAATAGCCGCTTGACAAAGTGCAAATAATGCCGCACCTAATACAATTAAAATTATACTTGCCGAACTAATACCAGGCAGCAATGTTTTAAATTTCAACATTCTTTTTAATTGCTTACTAGTTGCTAATAGCTGATTGCCATTCACGTATCCACATTTTTTGATTTTGTTCAACTCGTTTTGAATCAAACTCAAGAACTTTATTCACTGATTGGATTTGTTGAAAAGCTTCAGGTAGCTGTGTATTTATTATCGGATACATAACATTTTTTTCGGCAAATTGGCGCTGAACTTCTGGTGTTAATAAATATTGTAAAAAACGACGTGCAAGTTCCGTTTTCTGAGTATATTTGACGATCCCGGCAACTTCAACTTGACGATAATGTCCTTCATCAAAAATAGCAGCTTCATAATGATCATCATTATCATTTATAATATGTGCAACTGGTGAAGTACTATAGCTTAGCACAAAATCTGCTTCCCCTTTTAAAAACAGGCCATAAGCCTCACTCCAACCTTTCGTTACCGTTACTGTATTTTTAGCAATTTTTTCCCAAACAGTAACTGCCTTATCACCATATATATATTTCACCCAAAATAGTAATCCTAATCCAGGCGTACTAGTCCTTGGATCTTGATAAATGATTTTCCAATTGGCTTTATTATATACTAGGTCATGAAAACTATGTGGAGGATTGTTAATTTTTTCTTTGTTATAAATGAAAGCAAAATAACCAAAATTATAAGGGATAAAATCAATATCCCACCAATCTGTATTAATATTATCAGGTCTTTTAATTTGATGAGGAATAACAATATTAGCAAGCTTTGCTTGTTCTAACAAATTATTATCTAAACCTAAAACTACATCAGCTTTGGTATTATTTCCTTCAAGACGAATACGATTTAAAATTGATACACCGTCACCCAATGTGACAATATTTAGTTGGCATTCGCACTGCGTTTCGAAACCTTTTTTTATAGCTTCACCTGGTCCCCATTCTGACATAAATGAACCGTAGCTATAAATGGTTAAAATCGGCTTTGCAAATACAGGATTAACAAGAAAAAATGCCCCAAATAGCATAAAAAACAAAAGATTCTTACAAAGCATTTTGCCTCCAGAAGCCAAATAAAAGACAAAAGGTTTGAGCAGACATAATAACTCAAATCCCTCCGCTGGTATAATCCAGTTCAGGTTCGGCGGGTTATGTCGATATAAAGGACATTCTCAGCCATTTAGGCACCCCGTTGAGAACATCGATTAGTTTAGTGTTTCCAAGAAGAATTGTAAATAGTTGATGCAAATATAAAAAAGTTAGTATAAAGGAAAACCTATCAACGAAGAATAAATAAAAATATTACTTACAAAAATCATATAACAGCAGAAAATATATAAATGATAATTAATCGCTATAAACCTGAGCCCTATCAAATTCAGAAGCACATATAATGATAATGTAGGTAAATAGCTTCTATCCATATGCTTATAACCCCCCAAGGATTTTATCTTAAATTTAAAGCAATTAATGATCAGTGCAGGTATCCTTATTACTTTACCAATACTAAACTCTAACAATAAAAATTATTTGTTCAATTCGTTGAACAAACCGAAAATCTATATGAATTTCCCCTTTTCTCAAAAGGTAACTATTAACATTCTAGATCCTAAAACTATACCAGGAAGTGAATTACTCGATCACATAATACAACGTCATTACCGACAATAATTATTAATACTTCCACTACATTTCAAGAAAACAAATTGAAAGAATTTGTAAATTCCACAAAATCACTTTTAGTGAAAAAACATGAAAAATATTGGCAAACCCTAGTTAAACGAAAGAAAAGCGCTTAATCCGATAAGTGACAATTCATTACTTTGTCGGTATTATATTTAGCATTTAATGATGATTAATTAGGTTTAGTGTGAATATTCAACAATTACTAACACAACGTGTTTTGCAAGCTATGATCATGGCAGGTGCAGACAAGAACAGCGACGCATTAATTAAACAATCTACTAAAGTTCAATTTGGCGATTATCAAGCTAATGGCATTATGTCTGTTGCTAAAAAAATGGGAATCCCTCCTCGCGAACTTGCTCAGACGGTTTTACAGCATCTTGATGTTGATGATATCGCTGAAAAAGTTGAAATTGCAGGTCCAGGTTTTATTAATATCTTTTTGAAAAATAGCTGGATTGCTGAGCAAAATGAAGTTGCTTTAAGTAGTGATAAGCTTAATATTACTTTACCCGCCAAACCGCAAACTATTGTGGTTGATTATTCGGCGCCTAATGTCGCCAAAGAGATGCATGTTGGACACTTGCGTTCAACTATTATTGGTGATGCTAGCGTTCGTGTTTTATCTTTTTTAGGTCATAATGTTATTCGTGCTAATCATGTTGGTGATTGGGGAACTCAATTTGGTATGTTAATTGCGTATCTTGAAAAGATGCAAAATGAACATGCCAATGATATGGAGCTTTCAGATTTAGAGTCATTCTATCGCGCCGCTAAAAAACATTATGACGAAGACGAAGTGTTTGCCGAAAAAGCTCGTAATTATGTAGTGAAATTACAAGGTGGCGATGAATATTGTCGTGATATGTGGCATAAGCTAGTTGATATTACCATGACGCAAAATATTGCCACTTATAAACGTTTAAATGTTACGTTATCGCTTGAAGACACCATGGGTGAAAGCATTTATAACAGCATGCTACCTAGTATTGTTGCCGATTTAAAACAGAAAGGGCTTGCGGTTGAAAGTGAAGGGGCGATTGTTGTTTTTCTTGATGAGTATAAAAACAAAGAAGGCGAACCGATGGGTGTTATCATCCAAAAACGTGATGGTGGCTACCTTTATGCAACAACCGATATTGCTTGTGCTAAATATCGTTACGAAACGTTACATGCCGATCGTATTCTTTATTATATTGATTCCCGCCAACATCAACATTTAGAGCAAGTTTGGACTATTGTTCACAAAGCTAAGTATGTACCTGAATCATTAAAGCTTGAACACCATATGTTTGGTATGATGTTAGGTAAAGATGGTAAGCCGTTTAAAACCCGTTCAGGCGATACTGTTAAATTAAATGATTTGCTAGATGAAGCGTGTGAGCGAGCAACAACTTTAATTCGTAGCAAAAATCCTGATCTTTCTGAAAGTGAGCTTGCAAAAATTGTCGATGCGGTAGCTATTGGTGCAGTTAAATATGCTGATCTTTCTAAAAATCGGACTACTGATTATGTTTTTGATTGGGATAATATGTTGTCATTTGAAGGCAATACTGCTCCTTATTTGCAATATGCTTATACTCGTGTGTTATCAATTTTTAAAAAGTCCAATATTTCCGAAGATAGCTTAACGGCTAATATTAGTTTAGAATCTGATAAAGAGCGTGCTTTAGCAACTCGTTTAATTCAATTTGATGAAACTATTTCAATCGTGGCAAATGAAGGTACACCGCATGTGCTTTGTGCTTATCTTTATGAAATTGCGACGCTATTTTCAAGTTTTTATGAAAACTGCCCTATTTTGGCGGCAGAAAATGAGAGCTTGAAACAAAGTCGCTTAAAATTAGCTTCGTTGACGGCTAAAACACTTAAAATTGGTCTTGATATGTTGGGCATCAAAACAGTTGACAAAATGTAGTTGAATAATTCACCAATGCTACTGCATTGGTGAATTGTAGTACGAACGACTTAATTTGTTCAAAGATTAACATGAATTTGTTGATAAATCGTCATTAAAACAAATTAATACCGTTAATACTTATATTCATAACAATTATAAGCATTTAGTTATAACCGCATTCCCCCGTTATTTGAATCACTCACTTTTTAACGTGCTATTTCCCAAACAATAATCAGTGTTAAAATAAATCGGTAATTTCTTATTTAAATATCCTACGTTATTATTCATATCTATTATTTAATTAGGCATTCAAATACCAAGGAAATTTAAAATGTCTCGATTTTTTTACAATTTATTATTCATATTAAACAGTAAGTTAACTATAAAAAACCTTTCTTATACCAATGATAATGATCATAAAATACTATTCCTATCATAATTAGTCTAAAAAATAATACTTTAACTATATCATTTATTTATATATTTTATAGATTATAGCTCTTGCTATTAAAAATATTTTGGTTAGAATTTCTTCAATTTTTGATCGCCTAGGTATAAGCACAATGAATGATTACAGCTTTACAAGTTTAATCAATAAAATTATTAATGTTACATTTAATCCTCCTTTTTGGAGGATTTTTTTTACCTATTGCGCTCGATTTTAGCAACTTCATTTAGAATGATTGAATTATAGAGGCAGATTATGATTGAACATAAAAACATGCTATTAACGACAAAAGACCAAAGTTTAAAAGCCTATTTAATGCATAAAATTAAGCAAAACGGCGGTTGGATTAATGCACATATGCATGCAGATCGTGCTTTTACTATTTCGGTTGATAGTTTTGATGTCTATCAAAAACAGACTTTAATTGAAAAATGGGATACGCTCGATAAAGTCAAAGCAACGATGAGCGAAAATGATTACTATCGTCATTTTAGTATGGCAGTTGAACGTATGATTGAGCAAGGCGTAAGTGCTATGGGATCGTTTGTTGATATTGATCCAATCACCGAAGAACGTGCAATCAGAGGAGCACTCCGTGCACGTGAAACCTATAAAAATGACATAACCATAAAACTAATTAATCAAACACTTAAAGGTGTTATCGATAAAGAAGCTCGTTATTGGTTCGATAAAGGCGCCGATTTAGTTGATATTATTGGCGGTTTACCACGTCGAGATGAACGTGATCATGGTGAAGGAATGGGGCTTAAGCACCTTGATGTATTAATGCAAACGGGTAAATCATTAGGCAAAATGGTTCATGTTCATGTTGATCAATTTAATTCTCAAGATGAAATCGAAACCGAGCAACTAACTGATAAAACTCTAGAACATGGTATGCAAGGACATGTAGTAGCTATTCATAGTATTTCAATCACAGCCCACAGTTTAGAATACCGTCAAAGGCTTTATAAAAAAATGAAAGAAGCTAAAATGATGGTTATTGCTTGTCCTTTTGCATGGATAGATAGCCCTCGCCGTGAAGAACAAGGCCCTACTCGTAACTCATTAACCCCTGTTGATGAACTGGCTGCTGCTGGTATTCCTGTTGCTATTGGCACGGATAATGTTAGTGATTATATGTTACCATTTTCAACGGGTAATATGTGGGAAGAACTTAAATTGCTAGTAACAGGATGCCGTTATACCGATCTTGATAATGTCGTTAAGGTTGCTACTAAAAATGGCCGTTTGGTACTTGGTATAGATTAATTGTAAATAAAAGAGTTACCCCTAAATGTTATAGACATTATAAGGTTAAACTAATACACATAACAAAAAAACCCAACTGAGCAGTATCGGCTGCATTTGTTGGGATTTTAAATAAGTATAATCAACTAATTTACTTTGGTTCTTATATCACTATAGTAGAGAACAGCATACTATTAAGAACCAGCACGATAATTAGGTGGCTCTTTAGTAATAAGCACATCATGAACATGGCTTTCTTTCATTCCTGCGCCAGTAATGCGATAAAACTTAGATTTAGTACGTAATTCTTCAATCGTTGAACAACCGGTTAACCCCATACATGAACGTAAACCACCCATTTGTTGATGAATAATCTCTTTTAATAATCCTTTATAAGCAATACGCCCTTCAATTCCTTCTGGCACTAATTTATCCGCAGCATTATCAGATTGGAAATAACGATCAGAAGAGCCTTTTGCCATAGCACCTAATGAGCCCATACCACGATAAGACTTATAAGCACGACCTTGGAATAATTCAATTTCACCTGGTGCTTCTTCGGTTCCTGCAAACATTGAGCCAACCATTACACAGGAAGCCCCTGCAGCAATTGCTTTTGCAATATCACCTGAAAAACGAACTCCACCATCAGCAATAACTGGAATATTATATCTTTGAGCTATTTCAACGGCATCCATAATCGCACTAATTTGTGGCACCCCTACACCTGTCACAATACGCGTTGTACAGATAGAGCCAGGACCAATACCAACTTTAACCGCGTTAACTCCAGCATCAATAAGCGCTTTTGCACCTTCTGCAGTCGCTACATTGCCACCGATAATTTGTAAATCAGGATAAGCTTGTCTTGCCTGGCGAATACGCTGTAATACTCCTTCTGAATGCCCGTGTGATGAATCAATCAACAAAACATCTATCCCGGCCTCAATTAAAGCAGCAATACGTTCTTCATTACCTGCACCCGCACCAACTGCAGCACCAACACGCAACCGTCCTTTTTCATCTTTACAAGCATTTGGTTTTTGTTCGGCTTTATTATAATCTTTAACGGTTATCATTCCTTTTAAATGGAATTTTGAATCGACTACCAATGCTTTTTCGACACGGTGTTCGTGCATTTTTTGTAGTACAATATCTCGTTTTTCACCTTCTTTAACGGTTACTAACCGCTCTTTAGGCGTCATCACCGCAGTAACTGGTAGTGATAAATCTGTAGCGAATCGAACATCTCGAGCAGTAATAATTCCGACTAATTCTTGTGTTTGAGTAACCACAGGAAAACCGGCAAAACCATGCTCCTTAGCTAAATCAATAACTTGTTTTATTGTGGCAGTAGGTAATACAGATACAGGATCTTGAACTATCCCACTTTCGTACTTTTTAACACGCCTTACATGATTTGCTTGATGTTCTATCGACATATTTTTATGAATAAAACCAATACCTCCTTCTTGCGCAAGCGCAATAGCAAGATCTGATTCAGTTACCGTATCCATTGCGGCAGACAGCATTGGAATATTTAATTTGATTGTTTGAGTAAGTTGGGTACTAATATCAGCGGTATTGGGCAAAACAGTAGAGTGAGCTGGAACTAATAAAACATCATCAAACGTGAGGGCTTCTTTAACTATACGAGACATGACAATATTCACCATTGAGTTAAATTGTTGATAAAATATTGCCGATGCATTCTACTTGCTTTTCTAGTAAAAGGCTAGAAGCATTTTATTTTATTTTAGGTTGATAGTTTTTTATTTTGTTAGAAAAATAGAATTTGGTTTTATAATATTTTACATAAATGATTTACCGATAAACTGTATACTTTTCAACCTAAATAAATTTATACCTTCGTATTTTTTATAACCCAAATTAGTCAAAAATACATTGTAATCTATGATCACAATGTCAAATACACCTCATTTTGGTTAAGTACTTTTTATTGCGCTATAGATACAACCTGTATTAGATTACTAATTTAAAAAAAGTGTTAACTATAATATTAATGATAGAGAAAATTTTAAAGGCATAAACATAAGTGGCATCACTTATTCGCTCATCGCATCATTAGAAGTAAAATCACATTTTTAAAATCAATCCATTTTTTGAGCCATAAGAATATAATTTACATCAATATTGGCACCTAATTTAAACTGGTTTTTTAATAAATGGTATTCCATACCAATCACATCGCCAGTACTAAGCCCGGCTTGCTCTACCCAAGTCATAAGCTCAGAAGGTCTAATAAATCGGTTAAAATCATGTGTACCTTTAGGTACAAGCCGAGCAATATATTCTGCGCCATAAATTAACAGTAGCTTGGCTTTGTGATTGCGATTAATTGTTGATAAAAACAATTTACCATTAGGCTTAAGTAATTTAGCACATGCCCGAATAATCGAAAGAGGGTCTGGTACATGTTCTAATAGTTCCATACAGGTAATTACATCATAGTGCGCTGGGTATTGCTTGGCGTGTTCTTCAACAGTCTGCTTTTTATAATCAATTGATAGACCACCCAACTTAGCATGTGATCTTGCAACGTCTAATGACACATCAGCCAAATCGATAGCTGTAACTTTAGCTCCTAACTTAGCTAAACTTTCCGATAAAATCCCCCCACCACAACCAACATCTAAAACCAATTGATTCTCAATAGAAGCACATTGTTGTTTAACATAATCAACGCGTAATGGGTTAATAATGTGTAATGGCTTACATTTGCCATTAGGATCCCACCATTCAGAAGCTAATTGAGAAAACTTATCTATCTCATTAATATCGACATTTTGTGACATGGACTCTCTTTTTATTTATAAATATTCTTAATAAAGAAACATTTTATGCTATACCTATTATTAATAAAAGGACTAAATAACATATTTGCAGAACTAATAATTCAAGTAATAATATAATGGCAAAGCCAATTTGTTTATCAAATCTTGTTATAATTTTATCTTTAAATTAATTATTTATATTAATAATTTTAATGATTTCTTGTTTCACTCATTATTTCATGGCATGATTTACAACGCTGAAAGATTTTAATAAAGTCATGGTTAGGCGTTTGCCTAAATTAAAATGAAACAATAATTGAAGAAATCAAAGGAAAATTCATGAGTACAGGAACTATGAAAAAAAGTCATTCACAGTGGAGCTCCCGCATGGGATTCATGCTTGCAGCAGCCGGCTCTGCTGTTGGATTAGGTAACATTTGGAAATTTCCCTATATGGCTGGTGAAATGGGTGGCTCTGCATTTGTGCTCACTTATTTACTTTTCATGTTTATGATAGGACTACCTATTTTAGTGTTAGAATGGTTAATCGGTCGTCGTGGACAAAAAAACCCAATTCACACAATGGAAGATGTCGCTGTTTCAGAAGGTCGTTCTAAGTCATGGCGTTGGGTTGGCATTATCGGCGTACTTGGTTCATTTCTAATCTTATCTTTTTATAGTGTAATTGGTGGTTGGGCAACTGATTACATTGCTTTAGCTGCAAAAGGTTCATTTGAAGGAGTTACTGGCGAAAAAACAGACCAAATATTCACTGATTTTCTTAGTAATGTGAATAGTCTATTAACATGGCACACCGTATTTATGTTTGCAACTGCATTTATTGTTGCATTGGGTGTTGGCGCTGGCTTAGAACGCGGGTGTAAAATCATGATGCCTGGATTAGGAATCTTACTACTTGTTTTAGTTGGTTACGCAGCTTATGCAAGTGGTCCATATTTTTGGGTAGCATGTAAATTCTTATTTTCACCAAATTGGTTAGCCTTAAATAGCACAGCTATTTTAGCCGCATTAGGTCATGCATTTTTTAGTTTATCCTTAGGCATGGGAATCATGATGGCATACGGCTCGTATCTCGGACAAGACGTCAACTTATTATCAACGGCTCGAACTGTAGTTATATTAGATGTAGTTGTTGCAGTACTTTCTGGGTTAGCTATTTTCCCATTAGTATTTGCTAATGGCTTACAAGCTGGAGCAGGTCCTGGTCTAATTTTTGTTACGCTACCAATTGCTTTTGGTAACATGACTGGCGGTTTAGTTTTAGGCATATTATTCTTTATCTTCTTAACATTTGCGGCGTTAACTTCTTCTATTTCTTTATTAGAGCCAACAGTTGAACTATTAGAAGAAAGAACACCTATGGGTCGTAAAACTGCAACCGTAGTAAGCAGCATTATCATTTGGGCATTAGGAATTGCTTGTATATTGTCGTTTAATCAATGGGCTGATGTGAAATTATTTGATAAAAATATTTTCGACTTACTTGACTATTTAACCAGCAAAATTATGTTACCTGTTACTGGGTTAGGCACTATCATTTTTGGCGCGTGGATGATGAATCAAAAACATATTCGCAATGAGCTCAACTTAAGTTCTTCATGGTTTGGAATATGGTCCATACTTACACGCTTTGTTATTCCAGTTGCAGTGGTTACTATTCTTATTTACGGATTTTTATAACACTTAAAAAGTTAATTAATGTTCAATTTAAAAGCTCTGAATTTTTCAGGGCTTTTTTAAACAAAAAACGACCAAATAGCTAATTAAATTTTTTAACCTCTATTGAAAACTGTCTTTTTATTCCCATATAGCAATACAACAATAAATCAAACTATTAAATTCATGTTATTCAATTAATATTATGTTCTATTTCATTATCATTTGTTTTTGAAACATGATTTATGAGTTACATTTCTTATCAGTAAAGCATAATTAATTGAATTTTATATAAATTTAGAGGGACTAGTCAATGAGTAAGCAAGGTACTGAAACTCGCGGATTTCAATCTGAAGTTAAACAAATTCTACATTTAATGATCCATTCTTTATATTCTAATAAAGAGATTTTTTTAAGAGAACTTATTTCAAACGCATCTGATGCGGCCGACAAACTTCGTTTTAAAGCGCTTGAAAACCCAGATCTATATGCTGGCGATAGTGAACTAGGTGTACGTATTTCAACCAACAAAGAAGCTGGCACCTTAACCATTGCTGACAATGGTATTGGGATGACCCGAGATGAAGTGATTGAAAACTTGGGTACTATTGCTAAATCAGGCACCAAAGCTTTTTTAGAGTCTATTGGTAGTGATCAAGCCAAAGATAGCCAATTAATTGGTCAGTTTGGTGTAGGTTTTTATTCAGCCTTCATAGTTGCTGATAAAGTCACAGTCAGAACTCGTGCTGCCACAGCAAAAGCTGACCAAGCAGTTATGTGGGAATCAGTGGGTGAAGGTGAATACACCATATCTGACGATAATAAAGAAACTCGCGGCACCGAAATCACTTTACACTTAAAAGAAGAAGAAAAAGAATTTTTAGAAGATTGGCGTTTGCGTTCTATTATCAGCAAATATTCTGATCACATTTCACTTCCTGTTGAAGTGCAAACCACTGACGAAGAAAGCAAAGAAGTCAAATGGGAAAAAATCAACAAAGCACAAGCACTTTGGACACGCAGTAAATCAGAAGTCACTGACGAAGAATATAAAGAGTTTTATAAACATTTATCACACGACTTTGCCGATCCATTAAGTTGGAGTCATAATCGCGTTGAAGGTAAACAAGAGTACACCAGCTTACTTTATATCCCATCTAAAGCACCATGGGATATGTGGAATCGCGATAATAAACACGGATTAAAACTTTATGTACAACGTGTTTTTATTATGGACGATGCTGAACAGTTTATGCCAAACTATTTACGTTTTGTAAAAGGCTTGATTGATTCAAATGATCTGCCATTAAATGTATCGCGTGAAATTTTACAAGATAATAAAATTACTCAAAACTTACGTAATGCATGTACTAAACGTGTGTTACAGATGCTTGAAAAACTTGCTAAAGATGATAAAGAACAATATCAACAATTCTGGAATGAGTTTGGTTTAGTATTAAAAGAAGGCACTGGTGAAGACTTTGCAAACCGTGAAGCCATTGCTAAATTAATTCGTTTTGCGTCAACTCACACCGATAGCGATGCACAAACAGTATCTCTAGAAGATTACATTAGCCGTATGCAAGAAGGTCAAGAAAAGATCTACTACATTACCGCAGACAGCTATGGGGCTGCTAAAAATAGCCCTCACCTAGAGCTATTCCGTAAAAAAGGAATTGAAGTATTATTATTATCTGATCGCATTGATGAATGGATGATGAGCAATTTAACGGAATTTGATGGCAAACAGTTCCAATCTATCAGTAAATCAGACGAATCGATCGAAAAACTTGCCGATCAAGATAGTGAAGAACAAAAACAAGTTGAAAAAGAACTCGAACCATTTATTGAGCGAGTAAAAACCGCATTAGGCGATAAAGTGAAAGAAGTGAAATTAACTCACCGTTTAACTGATACACCGGCAATTGTTACTACTGCTGCTGACGAAATGAGCACACAAATGGCGAAATTATTTGCTGCAGCAGGTCAAAAAGCACCAGAAATCAAATACACATTTGAAATCAATCCAGATCATAAACTGGTCAAACGTATTGCCGATACGCAAGATGAAAGCGCATTTAACGATTGGATAGAACTATTGTTAGATCAGGCTTTACTTGCTGAAAAAGGATCATTAAGCGATCCAAGCAAATTTATTCAAACCATGAATAAATTACTAGCTCAATAACAAGGTAATAGGCACTAATCATAGCCCCGAAATATTAACGTTATCGGGGCTTTTTTATATTAGTAAAAAAATCACTATATTTTTTCAAATAGCGTGATATTTATCACATTTTTTTATTTTTATTCCTCTTATTTTTTATAGTGGTTTACAATAAGTAAACATATGAAATTGGATTTAAAAAGTATAAAGTCGATTTAATCAATTCAAGCCTTATAGCCATTAAAGAATAAAAACTGAAGTTACTAAACGTTATGGGTTTATCTATATCGATCTAAATCAATATGGAACAGTCACGATTAAATCGTTATAAAAAAAGCTTCTACTGGTATGAATCCTTGATTGCATTCAAAAAAGAAATACAAAAACAATTTAAACCAATACTATTCGTTATAAAACAAGAGGAATAATTATGTCTAATTCTATAAAATTAGTAAGTTTTCTATTTATCATGCTATTTACCATATGCAATGCATTCGCAGAAGATACTTATCTTTATGTCGTTCGTCATGGTCAAACTATGTTCAATATTGCTCATCGAGCTCAAGGTTGGTCCGATACACCACTAACTAAATCTGGCATCAATGATGCCGAGCAACTAGGCCGTGGTTTAAAAGATGTTAAATTTGTGTCAGTTTATTCAAGTGATTTAGGTAGAGCAAGGCAAACAGCTCGCATCGTTTTAGAATCAAAAGGTGATCCAGTTCAAATGAACGAAATGGAAGGCTTGCGCGAAGCTTATTTCGGTCAATTTGAAGGTGATCTTGATTCTAATATGTGGACACCTGCGGCACAATATCTAGGCTATCAATCAGATAAAGAGCTAATGGCTGATTTTTCGCAAGGGAAAATTAGCCTTGATAAGATGCTCAATGCTATAGCAGCAGTTGACAAATTAGGGGAAGCGGAAAATTACAAAACCATAAAAACACGTATGCAAAACTCATTAAAAACCATTGCTGAAGCGGCAAAAGCACAAGGTGGTGGAAATGTACTTATTGTATCTCACGGGCTTGCAATAATGGCTATGGTAAAAGATCTACAAGATAAACCAATTACTAGCGGATTAGGTAATGCTAGTGTGACAAAAATTCGCTATACCAACAACGGAAAATTCATTATTGAAAGTTTTGGGGATATGAGTTATATGGAAAAAGGTAAAAAAATTAATTAATCAAAAACTAAAAGTATTATTTGGTTTACAACAGTAAGCCAAATTTTACCTGATATAAAAACATTAGCATTTACATAAAATTCTAGCATTTCTTGTTATAAAAGAGCATAATTTCAAAAAATGTTCAGTCGTAAATTTAAAAGATAATATGTTTTATTCAACTAGTTACTCTTCACCTTTAGGTTTAATCACACTCGCCGGTCAAAATAACAAGCTGATTGCCGTATGGATTGAAGGTCAAAAGTATTTTGGTGATACGGTAAATGAACAACTAGAAGACAAACCAAATTTAGCTATTTTTAATGAAACTAAAAAATGGTTTGATAACTATTTTTCAGGCAAAAATCCTGCTATTAAACAACTCCCATTAGCACCTATCGGTACCCCCTTTCGCTATCAAGTTTGGGATATCTTATGCAAAATTCCTTACGGTGAAATTACGACCTATGGTGATATAGCTAAAAAAATTGCCAAACAAAATAAGGTTAAGACCATGTCTAGCCAAGCTGTGGGCGGTGCGGTCGGTCGCAATCCTATATCAATAATTATTCCTTGTCACCGTGTAATTGGTGCAAATGGCAACTTAACAGGCTATGCTGGAGGCATTGATAAAAAAATTAAGCTACTACAAATTGAAGGCATTGATACTCAAAAATTTTATCGCCCAACTAAAGGAACAGCACTTTAAAACAAAAATATAATTCAGCAAACTATAAAGAGAAACAGTAAATATCTACTTTAGAATATTTTAGCTTTAATTGAATAATAAATATTAAATGATCGCCAGATCGGATTAATTAATATTTTTAGCATTTATACCGTTAAAATTAAAAAGTTTCTTAATTTTCAAATTGAAACAAATATTTTGATTAAAATTTTTTATTTAGATACAATAAAATTTAAATATCCTATTGAATTTAAATTAAAAATTGGTGATTTTTGGTAGAATAGCATAAATTGAATTGAGCTTGTTTTTTATTTATTAAAAATCAATAAGTTAAAAATCTTTAAAAATTCAAAAAATCTGGTAGAATTTATCACCTACTATAACTGCAAATAAAACAGATAGATACGATTAGAGTGTTCCCTGTATACACAGGGATAAACCGCTCCTCCCGATGTCGGTTGTAATGCGTTATGTGTGTTCCCTGTATACACAGGGATAAACCGTCCGCGTATGTTGTAGTATCAACAACTATACAAGTGTTCCCTGTATACACAGGGATAAACCGCTTTAGCGACAAAGTTTAAAAACGCATTATTTGTGTTCCCTGTATACACAGGGATAAACCGTAAACTATTTAAACTCAAACGGAATTGTCACTGTGTTCCCTGTATACACAGGGATAAACCGTTATACATTTTCCTCATAATGACGCTCGCCTTGTGTTCCCTGTATACACAGGGATAAACCGACGCTAGAGATGATTGGATTGAGGCTAGAGCCGTGTTCCCTGTATACACAGGGATAAACCGAATTTTTACACTTTCCGCAAATCGCTATGCCTGAGTTCCCTGTATACACAGGGATAAACCGGCTTTGCACAGCTTTCCAATACCATTGTCAGCAAATGGTTAAGGTGCTAGCTTCTTTGTTGATTGGTTATATTAATTAAATATCACACAATGCGCTGACAATTAAAGTTAACCTGTCAAATACGAACATTTGATAATGTTCATGCCTTGTTTAGGAAAATCACAAATGATTCGAAAAACTGGACGAGCATAGAAGAGGCAATTCCCATGCGACCACTTTGTTTCTAGCATCTGCATCGAGATTGTAAAGAAGGTTCGCCAAACTCTCTGCTCAGACATTACCAAAAAATTAATTGTATTTCGCAAAAGATAAAAACGCCTCAAATCCTAACTGTACTGAAAAATTTAAAGCTTACAGCACCAAATGGTTGCCATTTTAAAACAACGCTAACTAATGCCGTTTAGAGTTTATTTCTGTATATAGAGAACACGTTAATATGGTTATGAATAAAAAAGGATGCTCCTTGATCAATAAATTAATTATTTTCTATGATTTTTACTCAGATTTTTACAAAGATGCCTAATAGCCATAATGGGATGATGAATGATCATCCTAGGTCCAGAAAAACGCATAACTTGTTTTATGTTTTGTTTGTAATCCTTTCTATAGCAGTGTTTTGGACAACGCTCACAAGTCGTTTTTTCCTCACCAAAACGGCACAATGTTAAACGTTGCATTGCATATTGTAAGAGTTCATTACATTCATCACATAACTGGTTATACAGTGTATGATGTTTTTTATGACAATATAGGTAGATCATCACACTAATAGTATGCTTTTCTCGTTGTATGTTAGGACCTGTATTATTTGCAACCATAATTTGATATACGTAAAAAAATAAAGTGTTAAAATTTAACTTATCTATATGATCACAAGGAACTATTAAAATGGCAAGAATTATTAATAAAGATACAATTGTTTGTATGTCTCTTTCTGCTAGGCCAAGCAATTTTGGTACACGTTTTCACAATTATTTATATGAAAAACTTGATTTAAATTATCTTTATAAAGCTTTCACAACCAACAATTTAAAAAATGCCATTTACGGTATTAAAGCATTAGCTATTCGCGGTTGCGCTATTTCAATGCCTTACAAAGAAGCATGCATCGAATTTATAGATGAATTAGATACTTCCGTAAAATCCATTCAATCAGTGAATACTATTGTTAATACTGATCATTATTTAAAAGCTTATAATACCGATTATATTGCAGTGGCAAAACTTATTACAGAAAATAAAATTGATAATACTACACCATTTGTATTAAAAGGTAGTGGTGGAATGGCTAATGCAGTCATTGGAGCTTTTTATGATGCAGGTTTTAAACATGGCATTATTGCAGCACGCAATCAACAAAAAGGTAATGTTTTAGCGAAACGATACGGGTATAAATGGGTAAAATATGAACAAGAAGTATTGCCAGAACAAGCAAAATTAATCATTAATGTAACCCCAATTGGCATGCTTGGCGGTGCAGAAGCTAATGATTTAGCTTTCCCTGAAACAATGATAAATAATGCCAATATTGTTTTTGATGTAGTTGCCCTGCCCGTTGAAACACCTATGATTAAATACGCAAAAAATTTAAATAAAACGATTATATCAGGTGCAGATGTTGCTGTTATACAGGCATTAGAGCAGTTTATATTATATACAGGTGTTACTCCAAGCAAGGAATTAGTTAAGCAAGCCGGTGATTTTGCCAGATTGGTCGAATAATATTATATTCCACCGGCTTTATTCGGTGGAATATTTAAAGCGTTTTTATAACATAGCTTGATGTAATTTGTGATAGACAGCCAATATTTTTTGGTGCATTGCAAATTGTTCTAAGTTCTGATTTGATGATTTATCTGTCGTTGCGAAATCAACCAAACCAAAAAACGTTTTCTCGCTTGTTGCATATTGCCACATCTCATCAACGCATACTTTACCATACATTTTATAAAAAGCACTTTGATAATCACTAAACTGCTTTTTATTACGTTCAAGTATAAAATTTACTAATGTTTGTAAGCAACGATAGGCATGATTGCGCTCTTTGGTAAAAATAGATTCATTCATTTCCACTGTCCAATCAATCCATTGTTTTGCCTGTTCTAAATCCTTACCTGCCAAGGCCAACATTGCTTTCAACTCACCGACTCGCAATGTTAACCATGCATTATCTTTACCAGTTGCAATACCGAGTAGTTCACGGATTCTAGCAGAATCATCTAATCCCTCTTCATCTAATTGCTCAATAATGGTAAGGTATTGTTTAGCTGAATGCTTTTTACTTGGTAGGGATAAAATCAAATCACGCAAGTGAATTGCCATATTATTATTAGCAAGGAATAAATCTTCAGGTGGATAAATTTCGGACATACCAACTGCTAAAATTCGACAAGCATAAACCCCAAGATGCTCATAATCCATAATGAGGACTTCCGTTTTGTGACGAGTAAAAATAGCCATTAAGTTATTAAATTCTTGCTCTGTTGTGCCCGAAAAATCCCAATCAACAAAATCATAATTGGATTCTTCTTTAAATAAATCCCAAGAAATTAATCCACTTGAATCAATAAAATGCGTTTCTAAATTGCTCAGTTCAGCAACCTCATCATTATTAAAGCTTGGCGGTGAAAAGACATCAAGATCTTTTAAACTGCGCCCTTGTAATAATTCAGTAACTGTTCTTTCAAGAGCTACACCAAAATTAGGGTGAGCACCAAACGAAGCATAGCAAGTACTATTTTCAGGATTAAATAACACGACACAAATGACAGGAAATTCACCGCCCAATGAAGCATCAAAACAGTAAAGTGGAAATCCTTCGTTTTCAAGTGTTGTTATAGCTGCCAAAACAGCAGGATAACGATTAATCACATCTATTGGAATAGTCGGTAAACTAATTGCTTGCGAAATTATTTTATTTTTTACATAACGTTCAAAAATTTCAGATAGAGCCTGAACGCGTGCTTCATTACGTGTATTACCTGCTGACATACCGTTTGATGCATATAAATTAGCAATGAGATTAACGGGAATATAAACTGTTTTTTGATCAGATTGTGATACAAATGGTAAAGCACAGATACCTCGTTCGATATTACTTGACTGCAAGTCTACTAAATCCGTAGCGCCTAACTCTTTATCGGGATCATAAAACTTGAGGAGTTTTTTTGATAACAAGCCTTTTGGTAATGAGTTATCATCTGGAATAGCAAACCACTTTTCAGTGGGATAATGCACAAATTCTGCATTAGCTACCTGCTTACCTAGATAAAAATCAGAAAAAAAGTAATTGGTAGACAATCGTTCAAAATATTCCCCTAATGCCGAAGCCAAAGCAGCTTTTTTCGTTGCACCTTTGCCATTAGCAAAACAGAGTGGACATGCTTTATTTTGTATGTGAACTGACCAAACATTAGGAACTGGGTTTAGCCAAGAGGCTTCCTTAACTTCTAAATTAAATTTAGTTAATTGTTGATGAAAATAATCGATCGAATCTTCAAGAGCGGCATCTTTGCCAAGAATAAAAGTTTTCATAATTTTTTAATAATTAATTATATTGATTTCTTCTAGAAAATGTTTTCTAATATAAAAGGATTATTTTAAATAATCATTCTAAACTTAATTTTAATAATATACATCAAAAATATTGAGGAAGAGATGAATAATTTTAAACCATTAGATTTACTTTTTTTTAGACGTTTAATAATGCCAAGTGTGTTAACTTTCCTATATTGGTTATTGTTAGCTTTTATTGTAATCATGAATATTATTAACATGTGTTACGTGTCTTTTTTAGGTGGATTATTTGGCTTAATTGGTGGTGTTATAGCTACACGCCTTATTTTTGAATTAATGTGCGTATTTTTTAGCATTAATAGAAACTTAGAAAAGCTAGTTGATTTACAATCAAACAATAGCAATAGCCCTACTAATATTGAAGATAAAAACAGTTAATCTTCTATAAGCTGATTGACTGATATATCCAACGTTTAATTGTTGGATATATCTAATGCCCATCTTGGATTAATTTCAATAGCCAACTCATTATTAACTTTTAACTTCAAGTGAATCATCCCCGCATAAGCTATCATTGCACCATTATCAGTGCAAAATGCGAGCCTAGGATAATAAGCTTGCCCATTTCTTTGTTGCATTAGACTAGAAAGTTTGTCACGTAATGAATCATTAGCGCTAACACCACCTGCAATAACTAAACGCTTATATCCTGTTTGTTCAAGAGCTCGGCGCACTTTTATTACCAAGGTATCCACAAGTGCATCTTCAAAAGCTCTAGCGATATCAGCTTTAGTTTGTGGATCAATAAGATTATCAGTTTTATTTTGATGAATAGTATTTGCAGCAGCCGTTTTAAGACCAGAAAAACTAAAATCAAGCCCAGGTCGATCGGTCATTGGTCTTGGAAAATGAAACCGAGAAGGATTCCCTTGTTTAGCTAATTGAGATAATTTTGCACCACCTGGGTAATCAAGTCCAAGTAGCTTAGCTGTTTTATCAAACGCTTCACCTGCAGCATCATCAATTGATTCACCTAATAATTTATATTGTCCAATACCAGTTACACTAAATAATTGAGTATGTCCTCCAGAGACCAATAACGCCACAAATGGAAACTTAGGAGGATTATCTTCAAGCATTGGCGCAAGCAAATGCCCTTCCATATGGTTAACCGCAATAGCAGGAACATTCCAAGCATAAGCGAGTGAACGCCCAATTGATGCGCCTACCATTAAAGCACCAATTAACCCTGGTCCCGCAGTATAAGCAACACCATCAATATCCGCTGAGGTTAAATTAGCCTCTTTTAATGCAGCTTGAATTAGTGGTACTGTTTTACGAATATGATCGCGTGATGCAAGCTCAGGAACCACTCCCCCATAATCAGCATGTAATTTAATTTGTGAATATAGTTGATTAGCCATTAAACCGTGCTCATCATCATAAATCGCAACGCCTGTTTCGTCGCAAGAGGTTTCTATGCCAAGAATCTTCATTAATGCTTACCTGAAAAATCTGATGTGTTTTCGTCGCTCCAAAGATCTTGTTCTGATATATCTTTATCAGCTATACGATATTCTTCTGTTGCCCAATCACCCAAATCGATAAGTTGACAGCGTTTACTACAAAAAGGACGGTATGGACTCTTTTCTGACCACTCGACCTCTTTTTGGCAAGTTGGACATTTAACAAATGCTTTTGTTAGACTATTCATTACTATTCTTTTCAAGTTCTCTTTAAAATTATTAGCAACATGCTAGCTCAAATTCAATGGTATCTATATTAACATTTTCACAAGTTTCAAGCGGTAAAAAACGTATACTATAACGAGACATATGCCCAGAAACTTTCGGATAAACTCTTTTATCTAAAGAAACGCGGATACGGATCAAATTTACATCGCCGTTTGTTTCTTGGAAAAAGTTATTACTATAATTAAATTTCTTAAATTCACCTAATTGCCTTATTAATTGCATACAAGATGTCAAGGATTCATCCAATAAGGACAAATTTTCTAACCAATTCTTAACTTGTGCATCTCGTTTTTCTTGAGAGAGTTTAAGCCACAGATAAAAAGAAGGTATATCAAAACTACAACATCCCCCAGGAATCATTAATCGTTGTCTAATTGCCATAATAAAACGGTCATCCTTTAAAGGCTGACCTAATCTAGATATTGTATTAAATCTAATTAAAAAAGACTCTAGCTTGCTCAGTAATCCATTTAATAACTCTTGATCTACACCATCAATATTTATCCATGCGTTAAGTTTTTGTTTTTGAGATTCAATCTCTTTTATCAAATCGCCTTTTACATCATTGCGTTCAATTATTTCAAGTAATTCTGATAATGCATGAAAAAAAAGCAATGCATTGTTTTGATTAAAATGACAATGCATATTGATCTGCTGTAACAAAAATTCAATACGTAACCAAATACGCATTTTTTCATTCAAAGGATGTTCAAAAATAATATCATTCATGCTTATTCATTCTTCATTTCCAAATGTTTTTAAATATTGCTGATGTAATTTATTGACTTGTAACGTTAATGAAGATAAATCACCATCATTTTTAATAATATCATCAGCATAAGATAATCTTTTACTAGAAGTAACTTGTGAAAGTATCATTTTTTCTGCTAATAATTCATCAACGTGATCTCTTTTAACCAAGCGAGCTAATTGTAGTGACTTTGGTGTGTCAATAATCAACACACGATCAGCAAATTCGTTTAAATTATTCTCAATTAATAACGGCACAACCCAAATGACATAAATTGCATATTGTTTGGCTAATAATAGCTGAGTTTCTTTATGGATAATTGGATGTAATAAGCTATTTAGCCAAAGCCTTTCATGATCATTATTGAATATAATTTCTCTTAACTGACTGCGATCCAAATCACCGTTTGGTAACAAAATTTCTTGGCTAAAATGCTTAACGATTTGTGAGAATGCATCTGTTCCAACTTGAACAACTTGACGAGCGATAATATCAGCATCAATAATTGGCACACCTAAATTAGCAAATAGATTGGCAATGGTACTTTTACCACTAGCAATCCCTCCACTAAGTGCAACAACATAAGACATGATACAAATTCCAACCTAGTAATACTATTAATAGTATATCATACAGTAAAGGTTCATTACATAACCTAAATCATCTCAACGTTATATAAAGAATTAGTAGTTTTTTATTACTACCCTTATATTTTGTAGATAACGCAATATCAATCATTTTCTAATAAAGAATAAGTATACCACCTATTAAATATTAAATACCCCATTAACTATGTCAATGTAAGTTTTTAGCATTAAATTCATAATTTAAAAACAATTAATGACATTAATCAATTGATGATCTTTGCACAAGGTAACAAAATTTATCTTAAGCTATATACATTAATTATTTATAGACTAAAAATAAATTAAATAAACAGTTGGCTTTATCAAATTGGCTGTATATAATTACATATATCTGTATATAAACACAGGAAAAAATATGAGACCATTAACAGAGCGACAACAACAGATTTATGACTTAATAAAAGAAAATGTTCAAACAACTGGTATGCCACCAACTCGAGCAGAAATTGCTAAAAGTTTAGGATTCCGTTCGGCTAATGCAGCTGAAGAACATCTAAAAGCACTAGCTAAAAAAGGAGCAATTGAATTGATAACTGGATCATCCCGGGGTATTCGACTATTGCTTGAAAATCAAGAAGATCCAAACGAATTAGTTGGTTTACCGCTTATAGGGCAAGTTGCTGCTGGTTCGCCAATTTTAGCTCAAGAACATATTGAAAGCCATTATCAAATTGATCCTTCTCTTTTTAAACCTCATGCAGATTTTCTACTACGCGTTCATGGCATGTCCATGAAAGATATTGGCATATTAGATGGTGATTTGCTCGCAGTACACAAAACACAAGATGTTAAAAACGGGCAAGTTGTTGTTGCTCGCATTGATGATGAGGTCACAGTAAAAAGACTATCTCGTCAAGGCAAAAATGTTCATCTTCTTGCCGAAAACGAAGCGTTTTCACCAATTGAAATCGATTTAGAACAACAAAATTTTGCTATTGAAGGGCTTGCTGTTGGTATTATTCGTAATGGGGCATGGATGTAACTATAAAGTTAGTATAAAATAGCGACTAATTATTGTCTAGGAGGAACGATATGTGGCTATTTTGGTTATACGAATTTTTAGGATTTATCGGTGTAATTTTACTCATTGCTGTTTATTGCCATTTTTGTAAGCAGAGTTTTTGGGCTTTTGTTTGGCAATATTTAAAATGGGTAGGCTTAGCGATTCTTGTTGTATGGTTAATTATTGCGATACTTTGTCGACAAGATTTATATAGTGCTACTCACTGCTACTTCCGAGGTGTCAGTATGCATGCAAACACTAAATACTCAATTTATTTAGGTGAATGTCAAGTAGAAACACGAAATGGCAGCTATGTACCAATCGACCGTTCTAGGGCGCTGCCGGGATCAAGCGATCATGAAAACACAATTGATAACGGTGCAGAAGAATTATACTATTAATCAATTTGATTAGATAAATTATTCATTAAATCAATGAGGTAATTGCATACAATTACCTCATTTTACATTGCATAAATAACTTACTGAGTTGTAGTTTACTAAACTTGTATTAAGAATACTCAATCATATCAATCATAATAAATCAAATGTACTGACATCTTACCAATAAAAACATTTAATATTGAAAAGTTACCGCTCAAAAGCATTTATCCCAACATTAAATTTTATTTATTTATTTCGCCTAATAATAATTTCTGCAAGGCTGATGCATTTTTAAACTCAGTAAAATCATTTATTGCTTGAGGCTGTTTAGCTGAATTAGTAACTGAACCAAGTACTTGCGTTGCCAATACTAAACCTTTTTGTTCCATTACCGAACGATTATAAAAATCAACTAAATCTTGCTGAGTGATTTTTTTAATCTGTGCTATTTTTTTATCTTTAGAATCAAACATAAAACGCGAAAACCGATAATCAGACATATAAAAATTGAGTTCATCATCTAATGTTTGCGGCGGCATAGTCAACGAATCAAGTACTGCTTTTTTGAACTGTTCAACATCTTCTTTTGATAATGCTTGCAATTTACTTAAAATAATTGGATAAAACGCTTGATAACGTTTTAACAAGTATACAGGATCATACTGATTACTTTGAAGAATAAAACTCAACCCAATTGAATCGCCAACAAAGGCAGGAACAGCAAATACAGCATAGCCGAGTTGCTCATTGGTGCGTAATTGGTCATAAAACCAAGGTGAAATAATTTTAGACAGAGTATAACTTAACACACTACTGCTTATGCGATCATAATTAATTGGAATATAAGCCATCATCAAAGCATTATCAGTGCTTTTAGCTTGCTGAGTAATTTGAGCTTCTAGCGGTTTTTTAATTTTAATATTTTCAATCGGTGTAAATCTAGCATCACGCACTAATGTTTTTTGGATTGAATGATAAAGATCCAATGAACCTTCATTAGACAAATTACCCAGACTTAACATATATGGCACAGAATGAGTTAACAAATTATCACGATAAGCTACAAGATCATTAACACTAATCTCTGAAGTAATTTGCCGCCGCTTATCACGTTCAAAATAATGAGGCAAATCAGACAAAGCATTAACAGCATTAACGGCTAACCAATAACTTTTAGCATGATCCGATTTATCTAATTGTTCAAGATACCAAGATTTAGCTAAAGCCAAATTATGCTCATCAATGGTAACATCCCGAAAACTATTAAGGATAGTAGTAACCATTTTCGGAAGATGTTGACTAAAACCACTAGCCCTAATCATCAAACCATTATCATAATTTGTTGATAATGACATACCGGCAACTGCAGCTTGAAATTGTAATTGATCTAAGCTACGGCTAATTATATAGTCAAGTAAATCAAACGACACCTTAGATTTTACATCAACAAAAGCTAGATTATTACGTAACGAAACCACAATTGCTGCTTTAGGTTCTTTAGAAAAATATTGACTAACAAAATGTATAAAATTCCCCCGATTGCTAAATTCTGCGGGTTGAATTTGATTACTATTTTTGTTTGAAATAGAAAAATCATCAGGAATATAAGGATTTAACTCTGGCAAACTAAACACATAATTTTTACCTAAAGCTACCCAATTTGATTTCTGTTGTTCAGTGATATTATCCATTTTATAGGGAGCTTCAACAAAATACGCAGTTTTATTGGTTGTTTGATCTGATGAAATCACCCAAAGCCTAACATTATCTGGTGTTAAACTTTTTAAGCGCTTATTAATCTCTGCTTTATCAAAATGGTTAGCAATATAATCAGAATTCAATATATTCTCAACAGGGTACATCAGCATCTGATCTGACAACCATTCTACATAAGACATATCGCGTTCAACATTTTGATACTTAAATTCTAATGCGAGAACTTTTTTAAGCTCTTCATAATAAATTTCAGAAATCCCTTCTTTTTGTATTAATTGTAAATAATTAAAAATGGCACCAATAACTATATCTTTTTGTGCAAGCCCCTCATCGGTTAACGTAGCATTAATACTAAAAATACCACTATTACCATAGCGAATCGGATCACTTCCTGCTTGAATACTTTCAATTAATCCTTGTTTTTGCAGTTGATCAGCCAAAGTATTTTGACTACGATTACTAATTAAATAGGCAATGTATTCATCACTTTTGTCAGCAAATTTAGCTAAGTTATCATCAATTGGGAATTGCAACATCAACAACTTTTTGGGTTGAGCCGGAACCATAACAATTTTCTTACTTAAATTATCAGAAGTTATTGCTGGTTTATCAATTTTAGGCACATTAATATTTTTATTAGGGATTTTACCAAAAGTACTTTCAGCTAATTTTGCCAATTTATTGATAGACTGATTACTATAAACCACCCCAACCATAATATTGGCTGAATAATAATTGTCATGAAATCGAACTAATGCATCTTGCAACTTACTGCTAACTTTATCGCTTAACGTTTCTAAATTACCACCTGAAAATTGCGAAGCTGGATGATTTTGATTAATTGTTTCAGAATCAACTTGCCCAATTCTAAAACCATCACTTGATCTAGCCATAGTCATTTCAGCGTTAACGGCATTGCGTTCTTTATCGGCAAAATTAGGATCTAACTTAGGATCGGCAATAGCATCGGCTAAATAATCAAGTGCTGTATCTAACGCACTATTTTCAACTTCAAAATAAAAAGCCGTTCTATGTGCTGCAGTACTGGCATTATAACTACCTGAATGTCGGCTTAAAAACTGTGAAAAACTCGCTGGTTCTGGATAATTTTTTGACCCTATCAACACCATATGTTCTGCATAATGCGCCAGCCCTTGCTGATCTTTAGGATCTTGTAAAGACCCAACAGGTAAAGCAAGTGATGCCAAAGATTTAACCGCTTTAGGATCTGACACTAATAAAACTCGCATATCATTAGCCAGCTTAATCACTTCATATTGGCGCTCATCTCGCTCGCTTTGCTGTATTTTTTCTAATAATACTGGTTGAACAAGTTTATTTTCAATAGCAAAAGAAAAATTGGAAATAATGAATCCTAGTACAATAAAAAAAATCAATTTAATTTTTATGTTATTCATATAATTTTCCCACTAAAAAATACTATTATATTCTAAATTCAATAATTAAGAACAAAACATAAATCTGAAATCGATAGAATGAAGGATCATATGTAATTCAAGTCAGCCTTAATGATCACTATTTTATCTACAGCCCCACTTTATTACTGCTCTAATTAGCAATAGTAAAGTAGTTAAAACCAAACAATCAGTTAAAAATACTTCTAACTTTAATACTCAATGAAATTTAATAACTAATTTGCACACTAAAAAAACAAAACATCAATTTCATAGATAAATAGACAAATTACTAAAAAAATAAACAAACAACCAATGAATATCCTGAACTAGAATTTATTTAAAAGCATTGAAATTTACAGCCCTAAATATGAAGATTAATAAAAAAGAAGAACTAAAATACTAGTTCTTCTTTTTTATTCTTTTTATAAAATTAATAGCCTAAAATCACAATTAATGTTCACGTGTTTCCCTAAATTCAACATCAGGGTATCTTTCCTGAGTTAAATTTAAATTAACCATACTTGGTGCTATATAGGATAAATTATCTCCACCATCTAAAGCTAAATTCTGTTCACATTTTCGTTTAAATTCTTCAAATTTTTTCACATCATTGCACTCTACCCAACGAGCAGTAGTAACATTGACAGGCTCATAAATGGCTTCAACATTATATTCCGATTTTAAACGAGCAACGACCACATCAAACTGAAGTACCCCAACTGCTCCAACAATTAAATCATTATTCATTAAAGGACGAAATACTTGCACAGCGCCCTCTTCAGACAACTGAACTAAACCTTTCAACAACTGCTTTTGTTTAAGTGGATCTTTAAGACGAATTCGGCGAAATAGCTCTGGTGCAAAGTTAGGAATGCCTGTAAATTTCAAATCTTCACCTTGTGTAAAGGTATCGCCTATTTGAATCGTGCCATGATTATGTAAACCAATGATATCACCCGCATAGGCTTCTTCAACATGTTCACGATCACCAGCCATAAACGTTAAAGCGTCAGAAATATTGATATCTTTAGCAATACGTACATGTCGTAACTTCATGCCCTTTTCATATTTACCCGATACAATGCGCATAAATGCAACACGGTCACGATGTTTAGGATCCATATTAGCTTGAATTTTAAAGACAAAACCACTGAACTTTTCTTCTGATGATTCGACTTCGCGCTTATCAGTTTGACGAGGTTGAGGTGTTGGAGCCCAATTAGTTAAGCCATCGAGCATATGATCAACACCAAAATTACCCAAAGCTGTACCAAAAAAAACTGGTGTTAAATCGCCCGACAAGAAAGCCTCTAAATCAAATTCATTTGATGCACCTTGTACTAGTTCTAATTCTTCACGTAATTGATTAGCTAAATCATCACCAACCGCTAAATCCAAATCAGGATTAGTTAACCCTTTAATAATTCGAACCTCTTGGATTGTATGACCTTTCCCTGATTGATAAAGGTAAGTTTCATCTTTAGCTAAATGGTAAACACCTTTAAATAACTTACCACAACCAATTGGCCAAGTAATAGGTGCACACATAATATTTAGCTCGTTTTCAACCTCATCAAGCAGTTCCATAGGATCGCGAATATCACGGTCTAGCTTATTCATAAAAGTTAAAATTGGTGTATTGCGCAACCGTGTAACTTCCATTAACTTGCGTGTACGATCTTCAACACCCTTTGCCGCATCAATTACCATCAAACAACTATCAACCGCTGTTAGCGTACGATAAGTATCTTCAGAAAAATCCTCATGCCCTGGGGTATCTAATAAATTAACTAAGCAGCCATTATAAGGAAACTGCATAACAGAGGTAGTAATTGAAATACCACGTTGTTTTTCCATTTCCATCCAGTCAGATTTAGCATGTTGTGCATTGGCACCACGTCCTTTTACAGTTCCAGCGGTTTGAATTGCATGACCAAATAATAATACCTTTTCAGTAATGGTTGTTTTACCTGCATCGGGGTGAGAAATAATTGCAAAAGTGCGACGTGCATTAACTTCATCTAAATAAGCTTGTTCTGTCATAAAATTAACTGTTTTAACTTACACAAAATAATTGTATATTTTAACAGGTATCGTTATATATTACCATTGATGTTATTGGTTATTGCATTTGCCTTACCCATCTATCTATGCATAATATTTACATTTACTACGAATCAGTAAATCGCTTTCTTCTTGCCAAGAAGTGTTAAATTAAAATGGAAGCTTCTATGAATATTCGTGATTTAAAATTGTACTTACACTTATGCGAAACGTGCCATTTTGGCATAACAGCAAATGCCATGCATGTTAGTCCATCAACGCTATCTAGACAAATTCAACGCCTTGAAGAACATTTCGGCCATCCACTATTTATCCGTGATAATAGACAAGTACAAATTACGCAAGTAGGCGAAAAAGTAAAACAATTTGCTCAACAGGTAATTAATCAACACCAACAGCTAAGGCAAGAACTAGATCAATTTAATCAACAACTAATGGGCGAACTTACCCTTTTTTGTTCGGTCACAGCCGCGTATAGCCATTTGCCGGATATACTTGATCATTTTAGGATAAATTATCCTCTTGTTGAAATTAAGTTATCAACGGGCGATGCGGCCGATGCAGTTGAAAAAATAAAGTCAAATGAAGCTGATTTAGCTATTGCAGGAAAACCAAAACAACTCCCTTCTGGCATCGAATTTTTAAAGTTCGGTGAAATTGAAATGGTGCTACTAATACCCAAGCTTAATAGCTCATTTAATGACAAATTACATCAAAAAAAGCCAGATTGGCATAATATTCCTTTTATTTTACCTGAGCACGGACCAAGCCGACACCGCATTGACTTATGGTTTAAACAACAAAAAATTATCAATCCTAAAATTTATGCCACAGTTGCTGGACATGAAGCTATTGTTTCCATGGTGGCACTTGGATGCGGTGTAGCATTATTACCAAAAGTGGTAATAGAAAATAGCCCAGAAAGGATTAGAGAACGCACGACCCAATGGCCAACAAATTTAATGGAGCCCTTTGATATAGGCATTTGTGTACAAAAAAGACGTTTATCAGAAAAAATCATTGCAGCTTTTTGGGCAATCAGCAATTTAAATTTATCACATATTCCAAAAGGTAAATAACAATCTTATTTTGGTAAATTTATTTTATGGATTAAGGTTTATCAGCATCATAACAAGACAACTTAAAACTAATAGCCACTCTATTTCTGGGTTTGATTTCAAATCGTTAATAATTTTACTTGTTCGCATACTTCAGGGTACAGCCTAAAAAAAAGCTCTTCTAACCGTTTATAATTTAACTCAATATCAAAAATTGTTTCTTTTAACAAATATAATTTTGGTCGCCGATTAGCCATCCCATTTAACACTTTGCCAATAAAATGAAGCGAAACATAATTTTCAAGCCAAACACCCTGCCACATTGCTCGCATAAAATCTTGATAGTCTAAAGGAAAATTAGAAATAAAAGGCTGTATCTGCAACTGAGTTGAGCGATTAAATTCAGCTACGCTCAACCCAACTCCATAAGTTGACCAATGCTTAGATAAAAAATGATCCCAAACAATATCCAATGTAATAGGTGCAACTCGTTGATGCGTTTTTCGAAATAGCAATTTAGCTTGCCTAACTTCGGGCAGAGTATCGGTCATCTTGTCGATTTTACGGTGCAACATAACGCCATTGGCAATCTCATTCGGATAAGTCAAATAAGGATCGCCTTTAACAAAATCAGCTAATGTATTGCCAATTAATGAACTATTGGCTAATGTTGCTAAGTGCAAATGTGCAAGAATATTCATAAAATAAATTCAACTATTATTCACGATGCTTAAACTCACCTTCAGCAAATCCCTCACGCCAATAACTAATAACATGTATAGCATTAGGAGGTAAATCCACATATTTATCTTTCAAAGCCTGACGCAATTGTTGAGCCAATGAACTTTCCATTCCTCCCCAGAATAATAGATTATTATGATTCACAATTTCGGAATCATTAATCACCTTATCGACTAATTGATTGGGTTTATTGTAATCACGAATAAACCAATTAATCTTAACTTTTTCATGAATTGGCAATGGTATAATATCGGTTTGATGATTAACTTCGATAAAAGCATAGGCAATATAATTATGAGGTAAATGTTCAAGTGTATAACAAATGGTAGGAACTGCTGAAATATCGCCCATTAACACAAGCGTTTCATTATTAAAGTTTAATTTACCAACTATACTGACAATACCAATCTGATTGCCTACTTTAGCTTCTTGAGCCCAGCGTGTTGCTAAACCTTCAGAGTGAATGGCAAAATCGATTGATAATTGATTAGTTACTTCATCAAAATAGCGAATACTATAACTACGTACAAGTTGGCGTATTTTATCGTTGACCACAATCTTATTATTTTCATCCAATTGTGGAAACATAATTGTACCGGTTGAAGGATCAGCAAAAAGTAACTTCAAGTGAGGGCATATCCACAGAGGATCAATCGTTAACCGTTTATCACAGCTAAACTGTACTCGAATAAAACTATCCGATATCCGCTTTACTTTTAACACCGTCAGTAAAGCATTAACGATCACTCTTCTTGGGCGTTCTAACATAAAATGAACCCTTATATTTCTTTTTCAAAACAAAAATAATCATACAACAAATATTTAATAAATTATGCTATCTTTTCAATTTATAAACCTGATATTCTTACACCAAACACACTTATTACCATCAAAAATTATATCAACTTAATGATTGTTAAGAGAACTTAAAGAAGCACGACTTAACTCATGCAAAATTCTCATTATCAAAAAAACACCGAACCAAACAATCTCAATCTAACTTAGGATGCTGATCGACTAAATCCTGACGCTGTTCTTGCAGAGTTTCGATCTGCTCATCTATGTCTTCGACTTTCTTCTCAATAGAATCAAAATGATCGGACAAAATTTCTTTTGCTTCTGAGCGATCAGACGCCGCTGGTGTTGCGCCTCTCAGTGGCTTATTAGCGGTTTCTTTCATTTTTAAGCCAGTGAATAATCCAATTAATGCCACTATCATTAAGTAATAAGCGGGCATATAAAGATTATTACTTTCTTCCACTAACCAAGCAGCAACAGTTGGTGTAGCTCCAGCTATAAGCACAGAAATATTAAACGAAATAGCCAGTGCGCTATATCTAATACGGGTTGGAAAAATAGCCGGTAAAATAGATGCCATAACTCCCGTAAAACAGTTAAGTAAAACCGCTAATATCAATAACCCTAAAAAAATTAACCCAATAACATCACTATTAATCATCATAAAAGTAGGATAAGAAAGAATAAATAACCCCAAACTTCCGCCGATTATAAATGGTCTACGCCCTATTTTATCGCTGATTAAACCAATCATAGGTTGCACAAACAACATACCAATCATAATAGCAATAATAATTAACACACCATGATCTGTAGGATAATTTAAATTATGCGATAAATAACTCGGCATATAGGTAAGTAACATATAATAAGTCACATTAGTAACTAGCACCAATCCGACACAAACAGATAAACTTTTCCAGTATTGAGTGATAATCTCTTTAAAGGTAATTTTTGATAGATTTTCGACTTTATCTTTATTATTTTCATCTATTGAATCAGTAAATTGTTGGAAAGCAGGCGTTTCCTCCAAGGCATGACGCAAATATATACCAATCAAACCCAATGGCAATGCAAATAAGAAAGGAATTCGCCACCCCCAATTTTGGAATTTAGCCTCACCAAGAATAGTTGATAACAACACAACTAAGCCTGCCCCTACTAAAAAGCCAGCAATAGAACCAAAATCTAACCAACTGCCCATAAAGCCCCTTTTACGATCTGGTGAATATTCAGCAACAAAAATAGCCGCTCCTGAATACTCTCCACCGATTGAAAACCCTTGCGCCAATTTAGCAATGAGCAATAAAAGTGGTGCTACAATGCCAATTGAGGCATAAGAAGGAATAAGCCCAATACAAAAGGTACTTAACGACATGATAACAATGGTAACAGAAAGGACTTTTTGGCGACCAAATTTATCACCTAAAATCCCAAACACTAACCCACCCAAAGGGCGAACTAAAAAAGGGACCGAAAAAGTTGCTAAAGCGGCCACAACTTGAATACTTGGTGATGCATCAGGAAAAAACACTTGCCCTAAAACATAAGCTAAAAAACCATAAACCCCAAAATCGAACCATTCCATAGCGTTCCCGAGTGCTGCTGCGGTTATCGCTTTTTTTAACTTACTATCATCAATAATGGTAATATCATTTATACTTAAGGGTTTATTTTTAGAGTCTATTGTTTTATTCATAAAATACCGCCTTTTTTATGCAAATAAAAGAAAAGGAATAATGCAACAAAATAAATCGGTTACTTATTAATACAGAATAAATACGTTTTAAATTACATATTAACTATGTGTTTCAATTAATTAAATTTGACGAAAAATCAAGCAAAGATAAAAAATAGAGGATAATAAAAAAGCAAAAACTGTTGTTATGTCGGTAAGTTAAATTTTAAATGAATATCGACAAAACAATTCCTTTTCGTGGAAATTAAGTAGATAAGTATAGCAATATTCCGCTTTTTTGTAAAATTGAAGCGAATGTGAAAGATTCTAGGGTAATTTATCCCTGTGTATACAGGGAACACAGTTCGATGCCCGATACATTTAATAACAACCGCGGTTTATCCCTGTGTATACAGGGAACACGCTTCCGCTGCTGTTTCAACGCTCATATTGAACGGTTTATCCCTGTGTATACAGGGAACACACTATCCCAAATCTCAGAAGCCATTCTTTAGCCGGTTTATCCCTGTGTATACAGGGAACACGAGTGCAAAAGTTGCTGGTCTCATAATTTAATCGGTTTATCCCTGTGTATACAGGGAACACCATCCGAATAATCGCCAGATCAATATTGGACACGGTTTATCCCTGTGTATACAGGGAACACTCTAATTGTAGCTATCTGTTTTATTTACAGTTATAGCGACCGATAAATTCTACCAGATTTTTTAAATTTTTAAAGATTTTTAACTTATTGATTTTTAAAAAGTCATAAGTAGGCTTGTTTTAATTTCTACCGTTCTACCAATAAAAAATTTTTTTTATTTTAAATTCAATAAGATGCAGTATTTGATTGAGCCTAAATAAAAAACATCACCTTTTGTTTTCGTATTGGTACAAGATTTATCATAACTGTTTTAGATTAATTCCCTTTTTTATTGGTGGTTTACTCCTGATTACGAAAAGATATTCCCTCTATCTTAATGCGAAAACCCTAACCCCAGTTAATTGATAAAATTTTAAGTGGGCTTAAAAGCAGCAACCTAAAAAAACATGACTCACTAAGCTTATCTTAAATTTCAATAAATTAACTTCAATTAAATATTGCAAATTGTGTAAAAATCGTGTAATTTTATGCCTGATTTTAGTTATCATTATTGATTATTAAAATTACCGATAAAAATAGATAAATATGACAAAACTAAATAAGTAGCAAGGTAGTATAGTTAAGGATGTCACGATTGTTAGTAGATCAAATGCCCGCATTATGCAGCATGATATTCATTCATTTGCATTGGTTTATTCACAATAAATTTGATTATTGTCCCTTACGGTTTGGTTTTCTAATAAAAACAAAGCAATCACGCTATCAATGTAACAATCCTCAACGCCAGATTTATGGCTATCTATTCATGCCCCTTAAAACAACTAATCATTAATCCATTTAATGGGGTAAAACGCACTTATTAAATTGAATGCGAAGAATAATAAGGAAAAAAAATGGTAAAACATTTAGATAAAATCGTCGAACAAGCAGGACAAGCAGGGAAAGATTTGCTTAGCCAATTAACAAATAAAGTTAGCCATAACCGTTATACACTAACCATTGATGAACTCAGCGCTCCTATATCGGTGTTAAACGTCAAAGGCGAAGAGGCCTTAAACCAGCTGTGGCGTTACACCATTACTTTTACCAGTGCCAATAAAACCCTATCTACCGATGCTTTTTTAAACCAACCGGCTACTT
>NZ_LZHI01000056.1:0-33307 GCF_001690385.1 Gilliamella sp. Choc6-1 | reverse complement strand
TGAATTAATGATACTGTCATTTTAATATTATCACCTGGCATTACCATTTCTACGCCTTCTGGTAATTCAATAGTACCAGTTACGTCAGTTGTACGGAAATAAAACTGTGGACGGTAACCTTTGAAGAATGGAGTATGACGACCACCTTCATCTTTACTTAAAATATATACTTCTGATTCAAAATCAGTATGCGGTGTAATTGAACCTGGTTTTGCTAATACTTGACCACGTTCGATCTCTTCACGTTTTGTTCCACGTAATAAAATACCTACGTTTTCACCTGCACGACCTTCGTCTAGTAATTTACGGAACATTTCAACACCAGTACAAGTCGTTTTTGTCGTTGGTTTGATACCAACAATTTCAACTTCTTCGTTGACTTTGATTACACCACTTTCTACACGACCTGTTACCACTGTACCACGACCTGAAATTGAGAATACGTCTTCAATTGGTAATAAGAATGGTTTGTCAACATCACGTTTTGGTTCTGGAATGTAACTATCTAATGCTTCTGCTAATTCAACAATTTTGTCTTCCCATGCAGCATCGCCTTCTAACGCTTTTAGCGCTGAACCACGAATCACTGGTGTATCATCACCTGGGAAATCATATTGAGATAGAAGCTCACGTACTTCCATTTCAACTAATTCTAATAGTTCTTCATCGTCAACCATATCACATTTGTTTAAGAATACGATAATGTAAGGAACACCTACTTGACGACCTAAAAGAATATGTTCACGAGTTTGTGGCATAGGACCATCAGTTGCTGCTACTACTAAAATAGCACCATCCATTTGAGCTGCACCTGTGATCATGTTTTTAACATAGTCAGCATGGCCTGGGCAGTCTACGTGTGCGTAGTGACGAGTTGGTGTGTCGTATTCAACGTGTGAAGTATTGATGGTGATACCACGTGCTTTTTCTTCTGGTGCGTTATCGATCTGATCGAATGCACGTGCTTGTCCGCCATATTTTTTAGCAAGAACAGAAGTAATTGCAGCTGTTAAAGTTGTTTTACCATGGTCAACGTGGCCGATTGTACCAACGTTAACGTGGGGTTTTGTACGTTCAAATTTTTCTTTAGACATCTTAATGTTCCTTTATTAGATCACTTCCCTTTATTTGTAAGGGAAGTGTTACTTTATTTATATAAAAATTATTTCGCTTTACGAGCTTCAATAATTGCGGTTGCAATATTTGTTGGTGCTTCATTGTACTTCAAGAACTCCATAGAGTAAGAAGCACGACCTTGTGTTTGTGAACGAAGGTCTGTTGCATAACCAAACATTTCTGAAAGTGGAACTTGTGCTCTTACTGTTTTACCAGTTGCAGTATCGTCCATACCTTCGATCATACCGCGACGACGGTTCAAATCACCAATAACATCACCCATATAATCTTCTGGAGTTTCAACTTCTACTTTCATAATCGGTTCTAAAAGCACAGGTTTAGCTTTCATGAAGCCGTCTTTAAATGCCATTGAACCGGCAATTTTAAATGCCATTTCTGATGAATCAACATCATGGTAAGAACCATCAAAGATAGTAACTTCAACATCAACAATTGGATAACCAGCAAGAACACCGTTTTTCATTTGTTCTTGACAGCCTTTGTCAACCGCAGGAATGTATTCTTTAGGAACCACACCACCAACGATTTCGTTGTTGAATTTGTAGCCTTCGCCACCAGCTTCCAATGGTTTAATTTTTAACCATACATGACCGTATTGACCGCGACCACCAGACTGACGAACAAATTTACCTTCTTGTTCAACCTCATTACGAATTGTTTCGCGGTAAGCAACTTGTGGTTTACCAACATTTGCTTCCACTTTAAATTCACGTTTCATTCGGTCAACAATGATTTCTAAGTGAAGCTCACCCATACCAGAAATAATGGTTTGACCTGATTCTTCATCAGTGTGAACACGGAATGAAGGGTCTTCTTGAGCTAGTCTTCCTAAAGCAAGTCCCATTTTTTCTTGGTCAGCTTTAGTTTTTGGTTCAACTGCAACCGAAATTACCGGCTCAGGGAATTCCATTCTTTCAAGAATAATTGGAGCGCTTTCAGCACAAAGCGTGTCACCTGTTGTGACATCTTTAAGACCAATTGCAGCTGCAATATCACCTGCGCGAACTTCTTTAATTTCTTCACGTTTATTTGCATGCATCTGAACGATACGACCAAAACGTTCTTTCTTATCTTTAACTGAGTTAAGAACCGTATCACCAGAGTTAACAACGCCTGAGTAAACGCGGAAGAAGGTTAAGTTACCAACAAATGGGTCTGTTGCAATTTTGAACGCTAAAGATGAAAATGGTTCATCATCGCTTGAGTGACGTTCAGCTGCTTCGCCATTTTGTAATTCACCTTTAATTGCAGGTACATCAGTTGGTGCTGGTAAATATTCAACTACAGCGTCAAGCATGAATTGGACACCTTTGTTTTTAAAGGCGCTACCACAAGTGACTAAGATGATTTCGTTAGCAAGTACGCGTTCACGTAACGCTGCTTTCACTTCTTCTTCAGTTAACTCTTCACCACCAAGGTATTTTTCCATTAACTCTTCACTTGCTTCAGCCGCAGCTTCGATTAGGTATGAACGCCATTCTTCAACTTGTTCAACCATGTCAGCTGGTACATCTTCATAAGTGAAAGTTACGCCTTGATCAGCATCATTCCAGTTAATTGCTTTACGTTTAAGCAGATCAACAACACCAGTAAATGCTTCTTCAGCGCCAATTGGTAAAACTAAAGGCACAGGAACTGCGGCTAAACGAGTTTTGATTTGATCAACAACACGTAGGAAATTAGCACCCATACGGTCCATTTTGTTGACAAATGCAATGCGTGGAACTTTATATTTGTTTGCCTGACGCCATACTGTTTCTGATTGTGGTTGAACACCACCAACTGCACAGTAAACCATTACAGCACCATCAAGAACGCGCATAGAACGTTCAACTTCGATTGTGAAGTCTACGTGTCCCGGAGTATCGATAATATTGATACGGTGTGGTTCAAATTGTTGACCCATACCAGACCAGAATGCCGTTGTTGCGGCTGAGGTGATAGTAATACCTCGTTCTTGTTCTTGTTCCATCCAGTCCATGGTAGCTGCGCCATCATGAACCTCACCAATTTTGTGACTTACACCAGTATAAAACAAAATACGCTCAGTCGTTGTTGTTTTACCTGCGTCAATGTGTGCACTAATACCGATATTGCGGTAGCGTGCTATAGGGGTTGTACGAGCCATATTAATCCTCTGTTTAGAATCGTTTGCTTAATAAATTATCATTTAGGTTGACTGATAGCAGATATGGGCTATCAGTTTAATTTCAATTCGCTTGTTACAAGTGAATTGATTACCAACGATAGTGGGCAAACGCTCTATTAGCTTCAGCCATACGATGAACATCTTCGCGTTTTTTCACAGCAGTGCCTTTGTTTTCAAAAGCATCCATAAGTTCATTCGCTAGGCGTAAAGCCATTGATTTATCGCCACGTTTACGTGCAGCATCTACAATCCAACGCATTGCAAGTGCATTACGACGAACCGGACGCACCTCAACAGGAACTTGGTATGTAGAACCACCAACTCGACGTGACTTAACTTCTACAGTTGGTCTTACGTTATCTAGTGCAACTTCAAAAGCTGCTAAGTGGTCTTTTCCACTACGCTCAGCTAATTTATCAAGAGCTGAATATACGATTGATTCTGCGATAGATTTTTTACCATCTATCATTAAAATATTTACAAATTTCGCCAGTAACTCTGAACCGAACTTCGGATCAGGAAGAATTTTTCTTTGACCGACAACATGACGACGTGGCATTGGAATACTCCGTTTATATGTTATAAATTTTCAGGTTTACCCAAAACTCAAATGAGTTAAATGGAATTATATAGTTTGGCCTTACTTAACGGAGTTCCATTAAGCTTTAGGTCGTTTAACACCGTATTTAGAACGGCTTTGTTTGCGATCTTTAACACCTGCGCAGTCTAATGCACCGCGAACAGTATGGTAACGAACACCTGGTAAGTCTTTAACACGACCCCCACGGATTAAAATTACACTATGTTCTTGTAGATTGTGACCTTCACCACCGATATAAGAAGTAACTTCAAAACCGTTGGTTAAACGTACACGACATACTTTACGTAATGCTGAGTTTGGTTTTTTCGGTGTAGTTGTGTAAACACGAGTACAAACACCGCGTTTTTGCGGGCATGCTTCAAGGGCAGGAACATTGCTTTTTGCTTCCTTTAATGCTCTTGGTTTGCGTACCAGCTGATTAATTGTTGCCATTAATAAGCTCCTGATTAATTGAAATAAATTTAAAATTGCTTTTTAGATACGTAATTAACAACTGTAGACCAAAACCTATATATAGAAGTTTTGGGTCGCAAGATTTTAGACTCCAGAACAGATAATGTCAAGTTTTTGCTCACGTTTAATCAGTAACCCCATTTTTTATTAGTGTGAGACAGAGGAATTTTGAGTAATAAAGATTTTTATTTTTCAAGCTTATCTTTTTGAAGATAGGGTATCTTGGCTTTGAAGAAAATGGTTTCCTCATCAACTTTATTGATGAGGAATTAAAGATTAATGGTGATCAATAAAGATAAATTTTAGCATAAATAATAAAGCAAAAATAATTACACAAAGATTGAGTTCTTTAAATTTACCAGTAAAGGTTTTTAAAATCACGTAAGAGATAAACCCAAGAGCTACACCTTCAGTGATTGCAAAGGCAAATGGCATCATGATTGCTGTAATAAATGCCGGTGTTGCATCGGTTAAATCAGACCAATCAACTTTCACCAAACTAGAAACCATTAAAATCCCAACAAATATAAGAGCACCAGATGTAGCATAAGTTGGAACTAAATGAGCTAAAGGCGATAAAAAAATCATCATTAGGAATAATATTCCGATTACTACTGCAGTTAGCCCAGTGCGACCACCTACAGAAATGCCAGCAGAGCTTTCAATATAAGTTAAAACTGATGATGTACCAAAAAGTCCGCCAAGTGATGAGCTGAAACTGTCGATTAATAATGCTTGGCGCATTTTGGGAAAGCGTCCTTTTTCATCTGAAATGCCGGCTTTGTCAGTTAATGCCAAAATAGTGCCCGATGAGTCGAATAGGCTAACAATCATTATTGAAAAAATAACGCCCATGATGGCAATATTAAGCGATCCAACTAGATCTACATGACCAACAACGCTGGTAACACTTGGTGGCATAGACACAATACCTTGGTAACTGATATTAGGATCGAGCCATAGTGCTAGTAAAGTTACAACTAAAATCGAAATTAATATTGCTGCATGAAAATTACGAGCGGCTAAAATAATAATAATAAAAAAACCAAGTGATCCTAATAATACGTTAAGTGACAAAATATTGCCTATGGTTAATAGTGTTGTTGGTGAACTGACTACTATGCCCATATTTTGAAATCCCATAAAAGCAATAAATAGTCCTATGCCTGCACTAATTCCAATCCGTAAACATTGTGGAATATGTTCAATTAGCCAATGGCGGACTTTAAATAGTGATAATCCAAAGAATATTAAAGAACCCCAAAATATAGCCCCCATGCCTATTTGCCAAGAGTAGCCCATTGAGCCACATATGCCATAAGCAAAAAAGACATTTAGCCCCATAGCAGGCGCTAAAGCAATGGGTAGATTGGCAAATAGTCCCATTATAATCGATGCAAAGGCGGTAACGATACAAGTTAAAACAAATACTGCTGAGGTATCCATCCCTGTTGCAGATAAAATCGACGGATTAACGAAGATGATATACACCATAGTGAGGAAAGTTGTACATCCTGCAATAATTTCAGTTCCGACGGTGGTTTTTTTTTCTTTCAATTGAAAGAATTTTTCGAACGTTAAATTCATAGGTTAGGCCCAATTGTGAGTGATAAGTAATAATGTCCATTTATGAACAGCACTATCTATTTTTACGCAAAGGTAAAAATAAAAAAGATGGGGAATTGTCGTTCCTCATCTTAAATTAGGAATTTTACTAAGATATTATTGCCAGTTATTTATTTTGGTCAAGCGTTATTCTGGTTATTTCGCTAAACAGTATTACTCTGTTACAGAATCGAGCTTGTTTAGCATAATTTTTACTTTCAAAATTCGATGACTTTCTATTTCGACCACTTCAAATAGATAATTGTCAATTTGAATGGTTTCGCCAACATTAAGCAAATGCTGAGCTTTTTCCATTAATAATCCTGCTAGTGTATGATATTCACGTTTATCATCAATGAGAATTGGTACAAATCGAATCAATTCTTCAACAGGAATATAGCCATTAGCAATCCAAGTATTATCTTCAAGACATCGAATATCATGTTTAGCATCAATTTCCTCTTTTTCCGTTGGAAAATCGCCAGCAATGGTTTCGATAATATCTGTAACTGAAACAACCCCCTGCATTGAACCAAACTCGTCTACTACAAAAGCAAAATGTGTTTTAGCTTTTTTAAATTGTTCTAAAGCAACCAGTAACGATACCGTTTCAGGAAAGATCAGCGGTTGTTTGATAAGCGAGTGAATATCAATTGGTTCTTTACTTTGTAGTATATCTTTTAATAGATCATTAACTTGAATGATACCTAAAGGCTCATCGATTGAGGCGTTATCGGTAACGACTAAACGTGAATGTGGGTTATCAAAAATCTCTTTTAAAATTGTTTCGCGATCGTCATTGATATTAACCATATCAACATCTAATCTAGCTGTCATAATACTACTGACAGATCGCTGAGCTAATCCAAGCACTCGTTCAACCATGCTTAGTTCTTGATGATTGAATACGGATTCTTTTTTATTAGCATCTGAAATTGTATCGATAGAGTGAGTCTCAGGATCTTCTTCAATATCACCTTTAAGTAAGTGTAAGATAGCTTCTGCAGTCCGTTCTCGTAATGGTTTTTTATTTAGTGCTTTACGGCGATTAAATATGGCAAGTTGATTAAAAAATTCAATCATAATTGAAAAACCAATTGCCGCATATAAGTAGCCTTTTGGAATCATAAAACCAAAACCTTCAGCAACTAAGCTAAAGCCGATCATTAATAAGAAACTTAAACAAAGAATAACAATCGTTGGGTGTGAATTGACAAAAATGGCTAATGGTTTACTGGCGACCATCATAATGCCAATTGCTATACAAACAGCAATAATCATTACTGGAATATTTTCAACCATTCCTACAGCAGTAATAACTGAATCAAGTGAAAATACCGCATCAAGTACAACAATTTGTGCAACAACTGTCCAAAAATGTGAAGTTTTTTGGGGTTTACCCTCTTCATGAGAAGACCCTTCAAGGCGCTCATTGAGCTCCATTGTAGCTTTAAATAGTAAAAATATCCCCCCGATTAACATAATCAGTTGACGTGCGTTGAAGCTAATTCCAGATATTGAAAATAGTGGTGTAGTGAGTGTGACTAACCATCCCGTAAACATTAATAATAAAACGCGTGTAATTAAGGCAAAAGCAAGACCAGTAACGCGGGCCTTATCTCGTTGTTGGGGTGGAAGTTTCTCGGCAAGAATGGCAATAAAAACAATATTATCAATACCAAGGACGATTTCAAGTACAACTAGAGTGGATAGGCCAATCCAGATTGTAGGATCCATGATCCATTCCATATGTCAGGTGATTACCTCTAATAAACACAGCACATGCTGCTTAATAATTCTGTCTGTAATTTACTAAATAATCAATAAAATATTTATAAAATTTGTGTGTTTTGAAAAAAAATTAATGTTTTATTAGTATTAGCATGAAAATTTAGCTTCGCCAGAATGTTGGGGTAAATAAAACAAGTAGGGTAAATATTTCCAGACGCCCAAATAGCATATCAACTGCCATAACCCATTTAACTACATCACTAACACTAGCAAAATTATCACTGACATTTCCAAGTCCAACACCTAGATTATTAAGTGATGAGGCAACAATATAAAAAGAATCGATAGTATTGATACCTGTTGCCATGATAACAAACAGGCTAACTAAAAAAACTAATGCATAGGCCGAAAAAAATCCCCAGACCGCTTCAATAATTCGTTCTGGGACTACACGATTATTTAATTTTAACGTATAAATAGCATTTGGATGAATAAGACGCTTTAACTCTCGAGAGCCTTGCATAAACAAAATTATCACTCGAACTACTTTTAAACCTCCCCCTGTTGATCCCGCACAACCACCAATGAATGAAGCGCACAATAAGAATATTGGCAATGGTGATGGCCATGTGTTGATGTCATCGACACTAAAGCCAGCTGTTGATGATATGGATACCACTTGTAAGATAATTTTATCAATGCTCAGACGGTGTGGTTTATAGAAATAGATAACAATTGTGCAGATAGCAATTAATATCAGTAGAATAAATATAAATGTTCTGAACTCTTGATCACGCCAGTAATCTTTAATCGAAAAACCACTTAGCGCGGCAAAATGGAGCGCAAAATTACAGCCTGATAAAATCAAAAAGAGGGTGACGATATAATTGATTATAGGACTGTTAAAGTAAGCTAAATTATCATCATGGGTTGAAAACCCTCCCATTGATATTGTTGAGAAACTATGTGACACAGCATCAAATATATTCATACCGGCCAGCCAAAGACAAATAGCACAAAGCGTTGTAAGCAAAATATAAATTGACCAAAGTGTTTTGGCTGTTTCTGCAATACGTGGTCGCATTTTGCTATCTTTTTGTGGCCCTGGGATTTCCGCACGATAAAGTTGCATGCCTCCAACACCCAATAACGGTAGGATTGCTACTGCTAGCACAATAATACCCATACCACCTAACCATTGTAATAATTGACGATAAAAAAGTAAGGCTTTAGGTAGGTGATCTAATTTAACAATCGTTGTTGCTCCAGTTGTGGTAAGGCTTGAAAAAGATTCAAAGAAGGCTGTGGTTAAGTTTAAATTAATATGGGTATCAAAAATAAAAGGAAAAGCGCCGATAGTACCAAGTACAACCCAAAATAGTACAACGATAAAAAAACCTTCACGTGTGCTCAGTTCGTGGCGATGTTCCCGATTCGGGAACCATAGTGCAAATCCTAAAATTAAAGCAGCAAAAAAAGAGCGAACAAAAATTGCCCCAGCACCATCACGATAGATTAATGCAATAATCGCTGGCAATAACATGAACACCGACAATAGTAAAATTAATAAACCAACAATTCTGATAATTGATCGCCAATGTATCATAGTATTTATCTCTATTTGAATCCACGAGCTGCTTTGATAAGATCATAAGCAGCTTGGATCTCTTGAGCACGTTTTTTTGCTGCTTCGAGCATCTCTTTAGGCAAACCTTTTGACACAAGTTTATCTGGATGGTGCTCATTCATTAATTTTCGATAAGCCCTTTTTATTTCCGAAATTTCGGCGTTTAATTTAATACCCAGTATTCTGTAGGCATTTTGTAGATCTGATTGCGTAGAATAGCCTTGATAACCATTATAGCTATTATTTTTGTGTTGATACTGGCTACGCTCTTGTTGGTTAGTATTTTTTTGATGAAAATGGTAACTGCCCATCATCATTTGAATATACATTGCCATTTGTTGACGAGGAATATTAAATTCTTCTGCCACAATGAACAAAATTTTTGACTCTTTTTCATCTAAATTACCGTCGACTAATGCCGATTGTATCAGTTGCTCACAAAAAATATTCAACACATTACGCCTGAAACGATATTGTGTATATAATTGTTTTAAGCGAGATCTAAGAGGGTAATCACTAGCTTTACCTTGATTGAAAGATTCTTGAGCAAGCTGTCGACCGTTGCTATCGAGTTGTAATTGGTCCATAAATTGACGAGCAAGATTTATATCATCTTGTGTTACAACGCCTTTAGATTTGCTTAAATGGCCTAATACTTCAAAAACAACAGTCAAATAAAGTGTTGGATTTGCTTGTGTACTTTGTTCGGTTAATTTATTACAAAATGTGCGGTAAAGCATTGGCCCAATAAATAGGCCGAGCATAAACCCCCATCCTGTTTTTAATACAATACTTAATACAAAGCCTGTAATTATTGCCCAGATAAAAGACATATTATTCATTTACCTCAATTTTATCTATCTTCTGTAAGCCTCTCGGTAATGGTGTACCTTTTCGTGCTCGCTCTGCCTTAAATTTTTGTAAATCAGCAGGATATAATGTAAGTTTGCGTTTACCAACATATAACGTTATTGATGTGTCTTGCGTAATTAATAGAGTATAAGCAAGGCAATCATTAGCGCCTGAAAGCGATACTATTTTATTTCCTTTACCTTTGGCAAGCTCAGGTAAATCTTTTACAGGAAATATGAGCATCCGGCCTTCTTTGGTGATTGATAGCAGCAAACTATCTTCAGATGTAATTTCGATTGGCATCAGTATCCTGGATTCTTTAGGTAAATTAATAATTGCTTTACCATTACGATTGCGAGCAACCAAATCACTAAATTGACAAATAAAGCCATAACCGGCACTTGAAGCAAGTAATAATTTTTGCTCACCATTTTGAGACATGAGCACATGTTCAACAGTTGCGCCAACAGGTAGTGCTAATTTACCAGTTAATGGTTCGCCTTGACTTCGTGCTGATGGTAACGTGTTTGGTTCTATAGCATAACTACGCCCCGTTGAATCAATAAAGATAACAGGTTGATTACTTTTGCCTTTGGCGGCAGCTTTAAAATTATCACCGGATTTATAACTTAAACTAGCAGGATCAATATCATGACCTTTTGCTGTTCTTACCCAACCCATTTCAGATAAAACGACAGTAACAGGGTCAGATGGTGTTAACTCTTGTTCACTAATAGCTTTAGCTTCACTGCGTTCAACAATTGGAGAACGGCGGTCATCGCCATATTTTTCAGCATCCTCTTTTAGCTCTTTTTTAATTAAATCACTCAATTTTTTAGGCGAAGCTAACAAAGCTTGCAGATGATCACGCTCTTTTGCAAGCTCACTTTGTTCACCTTTAATGCGCATCTCTTCAAGTTTGGCTAAGTGGCGGAGTTTTAACTCTAAAATCGCTTCGCCTTGAATTTCAGTTAAGGCAAAACGATTAATTAATTCTTGTTTAGGTTCATCTTCGTGACGAATAATTTCGATAACTTCATCGATATTTAAAAAAGCAATTAATAAGCCATCAAGAATATGCAATCGTTTTAATATTTTATCTAAACGGTAATTTAAACGTCGAGTGACGGTATTTTTTCGATACTCTAGCCATTCAGTAAGAATTTTAACTAAGCCTTTTACTGATGGGCGATTATCAAGCCCAATCATATTCATATTAACCCGATAACTTTTTTCGAGATCGGTTGTGGCAAATAGATGATTCATCACTTGCTCTAAATCTACTCGATTTGAACGTGGCACAATGACCAGACGAGTTGGATTTTCGTGATCAGACTCATCTCGTAAATCTTCAATTAAAGGTAGTTTTTTGGCTCGCATCTGAGAAGCTATTTGTTCTAAGATTTTAGCACCCGAAACTTGATGAGGAAGATCGGTAATTACAATATCACCTTCTTCTTTCTTCCAAACAGCACGCATACGGATTGAACCACGACCCGTTTTATAGATTTTCGCTATGTCTTCTGGTGGAGTAATAATTTCAGCTTCTGTTGGGAAATCAGGTCCTTGTATGTGATCCATTACTTCGTTGAGCGTCGCATTGGGATTATCAGCAAGCATAATTGCTGCATTTGCTACTTCACGAATGTTATGAGGCGGAATATCAGTTGCCATACCAACTGCGATACCTGTTGTGCCATTTAATAAAATATTAGGTAATCTAGCCGGTAACATTTTTGGTTCTTGTAAGGTGCCATCAAAGTTAGGCGTATAATCAACGGTTCCTTGTCCTAGCTCACCTAATAGTAGTTCGGCATATTTTGACAACCGTGATTCAGTGTAACGCATAGCGGCGAATGATTTAGGATCATCTGGTGCCCCCCAGTTACCTTGCCCATCAACTAGAGGGTAACGGTAAGAAAATGGCTGCGCCATCAGCACCATAGCTTCATAACAGGCGCTATCACCATGAGGATGATATTTACCAAGCACATCACCGACGGTACGTGCTGATTTTTTAAATTTGGCTTGCGCATTTAGCCCAAGTTCTGACATAGCATAAACGATACGTCGTTGTACGGGTTTGAGACCATCACCTATAAATGGCAAAGCACGATCCATAATGACATACATTGAGTAGTTTAAATATGCGCTTTCAGTAAAAGTGCGTAGCGACTGGATCTCTACTCCGTCATGAGTTATATCACTCATTATTGTTCCTCTAAATCATTCTGTTTATTAGACATCAAGTTCAACTTGATCGCCTTTTTCTTGTAACCATTCGCGGCGATCTTCTGAGCGTTTCTTAGCAAGTAGCATATCCATTAATGCCATCGTTTGCTCAATATCATCAAGCGAAAGCTGTACTAAACGACGCGTATTGGGATCCATTGTTGTTTCGCGTAGTTGTAGTGGATTCATTTCACCAAGACCTTTGAATCGTTGCACATTGGGTTTGCCTTTTTTACGTTTAACTTGTTCTAAAATAACTTCTTTTTCTTCTTCATCTAGGGCATAATGAACGTCTTTACCTAAATCAATACGGTAAAGTGGGGGCATAGCAACAAAGACATGCCCATGTTCAACCATGGCACGAAAGTGCCTAACAAATAATGCACAAAGTAATGTGGCAATGTGTAGACCATCAGAATCGGCATCAGCTAAGATACAAATTTTACCATAGCGTAATTGGCTTAAATCATCGCTATCGGGATCGATACCAATGGCAACTGAAATATCATGGATTTCTTGTGATCCTAATACTTCATCGGACGAGACTTCCCATGTATTTAAGATTTTTCCTTTAAGAGGCATAATAGCTTGATATTCACGATCTCGCGCTTGTTTAGCCGAACCACCCGCAGAATCACCTTCCACTAAAAACAGTTCGGTGCGACTTAAGTCTTGTGATGAGCAATCAGCCAACTTGCCTGGTAGTGCTGGACCACTGGTTAACTTTTTGCGGATAACTTTTTTAGAGGCTTTTAAACGTTTTTGCGCACTTGAAATCACCATTTCAGCCAGTAGTTCGGCTAATTGGACATGTTGATTTAACCAAAGGCTAAAAGCGTCTTTGACAATTGCCGACACAAAGGCCGCGCATTGGCGTGATGATAAACGCTCTTTGGTTTGACCTGCAAATTGGGGTTCTTGCATTTTGACTGAAATAACATAAGCACAACGTTCCCAAATATCATCAGCAGTTAATTTTAAGCCTCGTGGTAACAAATTGCGAAACTCACAAAACTCACGCATGGCGTCTAACAATCCTTGACGTAAACCATTAACATGGGTACCACTTTGTATGGTTGGGATTAAGTTAACGTAACTTTCAGTCAATAATTCTCCGCCTTCGGGCATCCAAAGCAGCGCCCATTCTACGGCTTCTGTTTCGCCAGTATGATTGCCTGTAAAAGGTGTTTCTGGTAAAAGAGAGTAACCACTGACAGATTCCATTAGATAATCTTTTAGGCCATCTTCATAACACCAACGTTGTTCGGTATTATTGATTTCATCTTTAAAAATAATTTCAAGGCCAGGGCAAAGCACCGCTTTGGCTTTTAGTAGATGTGATAAGCGTGGGACAGAAAATCTAGGCGAATCAAAATATTTTTCGTCAGGCCAAAAATGAACTTTGGTACCTGTATTACGACGGCCACAAGTGCCGGTAATATGCAGATCTTCAACTTTATTACCGTTTTCAAAAGCTATTTCGTACACTTGTCCATCACGATGAACTGTAACTTCAACACGTTTTGATAATGCATTGACTACCGAAATACCTACACCGTGTAAACCACCTGAAAATTGGTAATTTTTGTTCGAGAACTTTCCGCCAGCATGTAAACGACAAAGCAATAATTCAATCGCTGGCACACCTTCTTCAGGGTGAATATCAACTGGCATTCCTCGTCCATCGTCGATAACTTCTAGTGAATTATCTTGAAAAAGGGTAACCTTAACTTTACGAGCATGACCTGCGATAGCTTCATCAACACTGTTATCAATGACCTCCTGCCCTAAATGGTTTGGTCGGCTTGTATCAGTGTACATTCCAGGTCTATGACGAACTGGATCAAGCCCTTTTAATACTTCAATATCAACAGCATTATAAGTAGATTGTGACATAGCGTGTCTATTTCATTCGAATAAATAGAGAGTATTATACCAATCTTTCTTAAAAGATATATGAGATTAAATTGATCATAAAGTACAAAAAGGTTTTTTGCTTGTAAATTAGTTAATGAATATTCTTACTTCATCAATTATTTAAGATTAATGGTGATTTGTGCCAAATTTGAGTTTTATTATTTTAATAAGGGGATTATGATAAATAAATCCCATATAAAATTAAGGGAATAATATGAGTAAATCAGAAAATAATAAAATTAGTCGGCGTCATTTTTTACAAAAGTCCATTGCAGCTAGTGGAATTGCTGCATTAGTAAGTAATATGCAGGTGCCTTTTTCTTATGCTGAACCGAGTAAAAGTGCAAGCAATAACGAAATTCCTAATCCAAATAATCAAGAAAAAATTTTTTATAGTGCTTGTTTGGTAAACTGTGGTAGTCGTTGTCCTTTAAAAGTTCATGTCAAAAACGATATTATTACTAAAATAACGTCAGAAGATGGGATTAATGATTCCGTTTTTGGCTTGCATCAAATTCGCCCTTGTCTTCGCGGCAGATCTGTTCGTTGGCGAACTTATGATCCTGAACGGTTAAAGTATCCTATGCTGCGCATTGGTAAGCGTGGTGAAGGTAAATTTAAACGTATTTCATGGGATGAAGCCATTAGCCTACTAGCCAATAAACTTAAATATACCATTAATCAGTATGGCAACGAGGCTATTTATTATCAATATGGTACAGGCACAACGGGTGCAAATATTTCGGGACGCAATGCATGTAAGCGGTTTTTGAGTACTATAGGTGGTTACTTAAATTACCATGGTGACTATTCAAGTGGACAGATAACTGCTATTCAACCCTATATTTATGGTAATGCAAAAGAATCTTTATTAGACCAAATAAAATATTCTGATCTGGTTGTGATGTTTGGACAGAATATTGCAGAAACGCGAATGTCTGGTGGCGGGCAAGTTACTGAGCTATTTAATGCATTATCACAAAGCAAGGCGAGAGTAATTATTATTGATCCAAGGCGTAGTGAAAGTGTTGTCGGTTACAATGCTGAGTGGATCCCGATTATTCCCGGTACCGATGCTGCGTTAGTTGCTGCTATTGGTTATGCTTTACTTGAAGAAGATCGTATTGATGATACGATGCTCAATCAATATTGTGTTGGTTGGAATGCCGAATCGTTGCCTGACAGTGCACCGCCTTTTAGTGATTTTAAATCTTATATTCTTGGACTGGGTGGCGATAGGACGCCTAAAACACCAGAGTGGGCAGCGAAAAAGACAGGTGTTCCTGCAGCACAAATTCGTAAGCTAGCACTCGATATTGTGAATGCTAAAGCTGCATGGATTTCTCAAGGCTGGGGAGCACAACGTTGGCAAAATGGTGAGCATACGACAAGGGCTATTATGATATTGCCTATTATCACTGGCCAGTTTGGTAAGCGTGGTACTAATATTGGAACTTGGGGGGGGAGTGTGACTTATCCTGTTCCAGGTTTAAGTTTGCTAAATCCGATTAAAACCAGTATCCCATTTTTTTTATGGACCAAAGCGATTGAAGATCCGCTCAGCATGACAGCTAAAAACTCTTATTTACTTGGTAAAGATAAACTTGATGTTGGTATTAAATTTATTTGGAATTATGCAAGTAATGTTATTGGTAATCAACATGCTGACCTCAACCGCACTCACCAAATTTTGCAAGATGAATCTAAATGTGAATTTATTCTTGTTTGGGATACGCATATGACCGCATCAGCTAAATATGCGGATTTATTGCTACCTGATGTGTCATCGGTAGAAAATAATGATTTGATTAATAACTCTTATGCATCAGGTGCTTATAGTTATTTAATCCGGATGCAACGGGCAATTAAGCCGCTTTGGGAAAACCGTGCAGCTTATGATGTATTAGCAGATCTTTCTGAAAAGCTAGGCGTAAAAGATAAATTTACTCAAGGTCGTACTCAAGATGAGTGGATAGAATATTGTTATGAAAAACTCCGCAAACAAAATCCTAATCTACCTACTTTTGCTGAAACAGATGGTATTGGGGTAATTGATCGTAAGTTAACTAATAGTGATACTCAGATTGGTTTACAAGCATTTAGAGAAGATCCTCTTAAAAATCCTTTAAGTACGCCATCAGGAAAAATTGAAATCTATTCGGAGGCATTAGCTAAAATTGCTAGTGAATGGGAGTTTGATGAAGATGATAAACTTTATCCAATTCCTGCATATTTGCCGGCTATCGAAGGAAGCGAAGATAAAGAAAAACGTAAAAAATACCCGTTGCAACTTATCGGGTTTCATACTAAAGGGCAATGTCATTCCTCTTATAGTAATTTACCACAATTGCGTGAAGCTGTTGCTAACAGCCTTTGGATTAATCCATTCGATGCCGAGCAAAGGCAGATTAAGCATGGGCAATTGGTCGAGGTTTATAACGATCGTGGTCGTTTGTATATTCCTGCTAAAGTTACGTCACGTATATTACCAGGAGTGATTGCAATTCCTCAAGGTTTATGGGCTAAAACTAATGTAACAGGCATCGATATTGGCGGATGTATTAATCGCTTAACATCATTGCGCCCAACAGTACTTGCAAAATCGAATCCACAGCATACCAATCTGGTTGAAATTAAACCATTATTGGTTGTAGGGTTAACATCGTAAATTAAAGAGCGGATAATTAAAATGCAATATGGATTTTATATTGATTCATCAAAATGTACCGGTTGCAAAACCTGCCAACTCAGTTGTAAAGACGAGAAAGACAATGCTTTAGGTGTTCATTTTCGCCGTGTTTATGAATATGGTGGAGGTACTTGGCAGCTGGTTGATGGTATGTGGCAAAACGATACCTTTACCTATTATTTATCTATCTCGTGTAATCATTGTGAAGAACCAGCCTGTGTACAAGGTTGCCCAACAGGTGCGATGCATAAACGAAAGCAAGATGGTTTAGTGGTTGTTAATCAAGATGTTTGTATTGGTTGTCGATATTGCGAAATGCGTTGTCCTTATGGAGCTCCGCAATTTGATCATCAAAAAAAGGTCATGTCAAAATGTGATGGCTGTTATGAACGTGTAGCAGAAGGTTTAAAACCAGTATGCGTTGAATCTTGCCCTCAGCGTGCGTTGGATTTTGACGAAATTGAAAAACTACGTCACCGTTATGGTAATCAATGCAATATTGCACCACTACCAAGTTCACAGCTTACTAAACCTAATATTGTGATAAAACCACATGCACATGCCAAGACGTCTGGTGATACCTTAGGTAAAGTACTTAATCCTGAGGAGGTATAAGTTATATGCATGAATTACCATTGGTATTTTTTACGGTATTCGGTCAATTAGCAGCAGGGATGGTGTTGATTGGCGGTATATCATCTTTAAGCCATTATTCATACAGCTTAATTAAGATAAATAGAATGAATATGGCATCTCTGATTGTAATGGCTGCTGCGATGCTTATTGCTTCGTTACATTTAGGTCATCCTTTTCGGGCTTTCAATGTTATTTGGGGTATTGGTCGTTCGCCGATGAGCAATGAGATTTTTTCCTTTGGTCTCTTGTTTGGAATAACATTAGTATGTGTATTACTAACTTATTTTTCTTATCATGATGATGGTAAAAAATGGTTACTGGTCAGCTCACTTTGTCAACGTATATATCAAATCCCCAATTTATCTAAAATATTATCTTTATTGTTGGTCTTTTTTAGTTTAATTTTTGTTTGGATGATTGTTCTTACTTATATGCTACCAACAGTTAAAACTTGGAATACCTATTACACTGCTATTCAGATGTATACCTCTATGTTAGTATTAGGAGGAATTGCAGCAACAATTTTTGGGCTATATCGAATTGGCATAATTTTTTTCTTTATTGGTGTAATATTGATTCTGTTATTAAAGATTCCTTATATTAATTTAATGGCCTCGGTATCGCCTGAACTTACCTCCAAACAATATATTTGGATGTTAATTCAATGCTTATTATTAGTACTCGCACTTGCTTTGGTTATTGTAAATATTTACCGATCTAAGCAATCAATAATAATTTACGCCATCGTTTTTATTATTGTTTTGATTGCCGAGTTATGTGGGCGAGTTGCATTTTATAATTTATGGACTATTCAAATGTAAAATTAATAATAAAACATCCTATAAAATAGTTTATTTATTGTTTTTTTAGCGCTAACATCGAATTTTCAAGGGTATTTATTTGGATAACATAACTGCTATCACATTAGCAAAACTACTAGGTACTTTTTTTTATTATCCACCAAATAATAAAGTTACTGCACCATTAATGCAGCCATTATTGCATATTAATCAGTTAGTCAAATGGCCCAATCTTTTTCTTATTTGTGAACAGTGCAATATATTAACAAATCACATCCATGACTCAGAGCTTAATTATCAATTTTCATTACTATTTGAAGGGCAAGGAATAATGCCAGTACCGCCATGGGGCTCATTTTACCTTGATAAAGAACATTTATTACTTGGTGAATCACATGAACGTTATCGCCAATTTTTGCAACAGCATGGTTTGACACTTAATACAGGAATGAATGAACCCGAAGATCAGTTTGGATTAATGCTAATGGCATATGCCATGTTAATTGAAAATAATAACTATACAGCAGCAAAACAGTTAATCGATGAACACTTGTTGATTTGGTCTTCAGCTTATTTAAAGAATCTAAAGCAAAATGAGGTAAGTCCATTTTATCGAGCCTTAGCTGTAATTGCTGAACAATATTTACAGATGCTTTAATTTGGATTTTTCAATTATTTTTGCTTAGTGGTAGATTAAAACTTGCTGTATCATAACATTGCAGCTTTTATCGTAATCGGTATAATCCACGCTATGCTTATTTCAAGGTAAATAATATCGATGTTAGCTTATTTACAATTAATGCGATTAGATAGACCTATTGGTACATTGCTTTTACTTTGGCCTACACTTTGGGCTATTAATCTTGCGGGCCATTCTTCTATTGACATAACTGTTGTTTTTATATTTGGCGTATTTGTAATGCGCTCGGCAGGTTGTGTGGTGAACGATTATGCTGATCGTCATTTTGATGCATACGTTGAGCGGACTAAAAATCGCCCACTGGCTCGCGGTGCATTGGCCGAAAAAAACGCATTATGGACGTTATTTGTATTATTACTTATTGCGTTTTGCTTACTGTTAACTTTAAATAAACTGTCATGGTTGATAGGCTGTTTTGCGTTATTAACTGCGTTGATTTATCCGTTTATGAAGCGTTATACCCATCTACCTCAGCTCACGTTAGGTATCGCATTTAGTTGGGGCATTCCGATGGTGTATGCAGCAACTACTGAACAGTTCCCGTTCATCTGTTGGTTGCTTTTCTTTACTAATATTTGTTGGACGATTGCTTATGATACTGAGTATGCAATGGTTGATCGCAATGATGATATAAAAATTGGTATAAAATCCACAGCCATCTTATTTGGACGTTATGACAAGCTCATAATTGGCTTATTGCAAATCATCACTATAATTAGCCTAATAGTTATTGGTTTACTCAGTCAATTATCATTTATTTATTATTGGAGTTTATTATTTGCTTCAATATTATTTATTTATCAACAATGGCTGATAAAAAACCGAGAAAGAAACAAATGCTTTAGCGCATTTATGAATAATAATTATGTTGGTTTTATTATTTTTTTAGGTCTACTTTTTGTTTAAAAATTAGGGTCTTTCCTAAAGACATTTTGAATGGTAGAGGTTTGGATGTTTTATTTTTTGATGTAATAACTAGCAATAGCAATAATGTCCGATTTAGAGGTTTTTATACATAACCCTCTAAAATTATTCCTATCATAGGTGATATTCGCTGCTTTCAGTCTATGTTTTGTATGCTCATAGGTTCAAATATTTTTCAGAAAAATTTCTACACGAAAGAGAAACCAGACTAAACTTTGAGTGGAAGCTATAAAATCATACCTTCCCTCTTCTTTATAATAAAAACTTTAATAAAATCATTTTATTTACTGAATTGGTTTATATAGGAAAACATAACAATTTTTACAATCACAAAAGATCAATATTGCTATTAATTGAACATTAGAATGTGTCAACTATTTAACTAAAAATTTTTTTAAATAATTAGACTTGTTCCGCAAGGGTTGCTTGTACAATTCTTAGCGCATCAAACGTTTCTTTGACATCATGTACGCGAATAATGTGCGCACCTTTCATTGCTGCAATTACAGCACACGTAATGCTGCCGAGCGTGCGTTCTTGCGGTGGCACATTCAATACTTGCCCAATCATAGATTTGCGGGACATGCCCACCAATAAAGGCAGGTTGAAATGGTGAAATCGTTCAAGTGTTGCTAATAGTTGGTAATTGTGCGCTAATGTTTTACCAAATCCAAAACCGGGGTCGAGTATGATTTTTTTCTGGTCAATGCCTGCACTTATACAGCGTTCGATCTGTTTTACAAAAAAACCATCGACTTCTTGGTAGATATCTTGCTCATAGTATGGTGCATTTTGCATGGTTTTAGGGTTGCCATGCATATGCATAATGCAAACAGGTAACCCTATTTGTGCGGCCGCTTCAAGCGCACCTGGTTCTGTTAAGGCTCTAATATCATTAATTAGATGGGCTCCTGCTTTGGCCGATTCGGTCATCACTTGTGGTTTTGAAGTATCAACCGAAATCCAAACATCAAAATAATGGGCAATTTTTTCAACTAATGGAACAACACGGCTAAGCTCCTCGTCGACAGATACTTCGGTTGCACCTGGGCGTGTTGATTCTCCGCCAACATCAATAAATGTTGCACCAGCTTGAATCATGCTATCAACACGACGCATAGCGTCATCAAGGTTGTTATAATTTCCACCGTCAGAAAACGAATCAGGCGTCATGTTAACAATGCCCATTATTTGTGGAAAAGAAAGATCTATTATCTGATTTTGAAAATGAATTTCCATAATTGTACCTTATTTAATTAATCATGATGTTAATTTGGTGTATTTTAAATTAAATGCCAGTAATTTAATTGAAGTACGTTAATTAACTATATAACCTTATAATATTATTTAATTTTTAAATTTTCAGTGATAAAAAACGCGCCGTAGCGCGTTATATTTATATGTTTTTAGCAAATTAACTTTATGATTGAGGTGATATATCGTTACCTTTATTCGAAATTTCGTTTGCTGCTTTTTCATCGTTTTCTGTCCAACCATCTGGAGGTGTCACAGGTTGACGATTCATAAGTTGATCGATTTGTTGTTTATTGATTGTTTCATATTTTAACAACGCATCTTTCATGGCATGAAGAATATCGATATTTTCAGTTAAGATAGTTTTTGCACGTTGATAGTTACGTTGAATAATAGCATCAACTTCTTCATCAATAATTTGAGCGGTACTATCTGATATTTTTTTTAACTGTCCATAAGATGATTCTTCATACTCAAATAACACTGGGGGCAAACGTTCTGAGAATCCCCATTGTGTTACCATTGCTCTAGCAACATTAGATGCATATTGAATATCACTTGATGCACCAGACGTAATTTTATCTTCACCAAAGATTAACCCTTCAGCAATTCTACCAGCATAAGCTGTAGATATTTTAGACTCTAATTGAGTTCGGCTTTGGCTAATTTGGTCTCCCTCAGGTAAAAAGAACGCTACACCTAATGCGCCACCGCGTGGAACGATAGTGACTTTATGAAGAGGATCGTGTTCTGGTACAAGATAACCAACAATAGCATGTCCAGCTTCATGATAAGCTGTATTAGTTAATTGTTCTTTGGTCATGGATAATGAGCGGCGCTGAGTCCCCATATTAATTTTATCTTTGGCTTCTTCAAATTCCTCCATGGTAACCACTCTTTTATTACGGCGTGCAGCAAATAGCGCTGCTTCGTTGACTAAATTAGCAAGTTCAGCACCAGAATAATTCGGTGTACCACGCGCTAATACAGATAGATTTACATCAGAGCCCAACGGAACCTTACGTACATGAACTGCTAAAATTTGTTCTCGACCTTTCATGTCAGGTAAGCCAATCTGTACTTGACGGTCAAAACGACCTGGGCGAAGTAATGCAGGGTCTAAAATATCTACACGGTTAGTCGCAGCGATCATGATAATACCGCTATTTGCTTCAAATCCATCCATTTCAACTAACATTTGGTTTAAAGTTTGTTCGCGTTCATCATGACCCCCCATTGAACCCGCACCACGCTTACGACCTACAGCATCAATTTCATCGATGAAAATAATACAAGGGGCGTGTTTGCGAGCTTGTTCAAAGAGATCACGTACACGCGATGCTCCTACACCAACAAACATTTCAACAAAGTCGGAGCCTGAAATACTAAAGAACGGTACATTAGCTTCACCAGCAATAGCTCTTGCTAGTAAGGTTTTACCTGTTCCTGGTGGTCCAACCATTAAAATTCCTTTTGGAATACGACCACCTAATTTTTGATATTTCCCTGGATCTCTTAAAAAATCTACAACTTCGGTAACTTCTTGTTTAGCTTCTTCGCTGCCCGCAACATCGGTAAATTTTGTTTTGACTTGATCAGGAGCTAACATGCGAGCTTTGCTTTTGCCAACTGACATTGGTCCGCCTTTACCACCACCTTGCATTTGGCGCATGACAAATATCCAGAAGCCGATTAATAAAATAATCGGAAACCAAGAAATTAAAATGCTTGTCAATAAGCTCGGTTTTTCATCAGGGCTACCGTAGACAGCAACTTTATTTAGTACTAAATCATCCATTAATTTTTCATCAAAATAAGGGATATAGGTAACATAATTACCATTATTTTTGGTTGTGGCAATAATTTCGCGTCCGTTAATATGCACTTCTTGGAGTTTGCCACTGGTGATATCGGAATTAAATTGGGTATAATTGACTTGGGGGCCACTATTAGATATCGAGCTGAATTGGTTAAAAACAGCTATTAATACCACTGCGATAACGCCCCAGATCAGTAAATTCTTTACCATGTCGTTCAAAAGAAAAACCTCTCATAAAAATTAACAGTTACGACTAAAATTAACGAAGTATGGTACTACAAAATTATACAACTGGCTACTTCATACCCATTGCAACAATATAAACTTCTCGAGACCTTGATCGTGAGGCTTCTGGCTTGCGGATTTTGACTGTTTTAAACATCGTTCTTACCTGTTTTAGATATTCTTCAAATCCTTCGCCTTGAAACACTTTAACAATAAAATTGCCATTAGGTGCAAGCACGTCTCTACACATATCTAACGCTAGTTCAACTAAATACATTGCTCGAGGAATATCTACTGCAGGTTGTCCACTCATATTTGGCGCCATATCTGACATGACAACTTGGACTTTTTCTTCACCAACTCTTTCAAGTAAAGCCTTTAAAACAGCTTCATCGCGAAAATCGCCTTGAAGGAAGTCAACGCCAACAATGGAATCCATCGGCAATAGATCGCAAGCAATAATGCGACCTCTGTTTCCAATTAATGAAGCAACATATTGTGACCAACCACCAGGGGAAGCTCCTAGATCAACAACTGTAATCCCTGGTTTAAATAATTTATCATTTTTTTGAATTTCTTCTAATTTAAACCATGCTCTAGAACGTAAACCTTTTTTTTGGGCTTGTTGCACAAAACGGTCGTTAAAATGTTCATTTAGCCAACGTGTAGAACTTGCTGAGCGTTTTTTATTACTCACCGCGAATAAATCCTTAATGTAAAGAGGTTACTTCATTGATTACAAGTATATATAAGGGTAGAATAACAAAATTACAACTAGATGTGATAAAAATTTAATGAATTTATCGAACAAACAAAAGCACTTTTTAAAAAGTGAAGCTCATCACTTAAAACCTATTGTGATGATTGGAGCTAATGGATTTACTGAAGGCGTACTTGCTGAAATAGAAAATGCCTTAAATTTTCATGAGTTAATCAAGATCAAAGTGTCTTGCGAAGATCGTGAAACGAAGAAATTAATTTGCGATGCAATTATTCGTGAGACAAAAGCTTTGCCCGTGCAACAGGTTGGATCTATTTTCACTATTTTTAGACCTAGTGAAGATAAAAAAATCTCCTTACCTAAATAAATAAACAGGGCTATAGCCCTGTTTATTTATTTTTGCAAATTGTATTTAAGTTTAAATGTATTCAACTTTAATAATATCAAACTCTACATCACCACCTGGCGTTTTAATTTGTACTGTGTCACCATCTTCTTTACCTATTAGGCCTCTAGCAATAGGTGAATTGACCGAAATAAGATTTTGTCTGTAATCTGCTTCATCGTCGCCAACAATTCGATAGGTGGTTTCTTCATCTGTATCAATATTAATAACTGTTACTGTTGTACCAAAAATAATACGTCCAGTATTTTTTACTTTAGTAATATCAATAATTTGTGCTTGTGATAACTTACCTTCAATTTCTTGAATCCGTCCTTCACAAAAACCTTGTTGCTCTCTTGCCGCGTGGTATTCAGCATTTTCTTTTAAATCTCCATGTGCTCTTGCTTCGGCTATCGCAGCTGTGATTTGTGGTCTTTTAACGTTTTTTAGCTCTTCAAGCTCTGCACGTAATAATTCTGCTCCCTTTACTGTCATTGGGATTTGTTTCATCTAAGTTTCTCCCGTTTTTACTAATAATAAATAAAAAAATAACTACCCTTAATTTAATAAAAAGAAAGGGAAAGTAAATTGGTTTAGTTTTTTATCTAAAAAACGCAATGGCGAATAATCATATATTAACTGTAAAATTAACCTAACAACAAATCATTTATGCTTATATTATTAAATTAGATGCCATTTTGATTAAAATCGGTTATGATAATACAATTATTAACGGCTGATTATAATAAGTTAACTTATTTATTTTATGCGACTATTACGATTTTATATAACTATTCTTTTATCAATTTTCTAGTTTTTAGTATTGTTTACTTATGCTGTCGTGCAGGCTCCTTTTGGTGCTAAAATAATGAGCAGTTAACATCTAAATCAAGTTTTTATAAGGTCTCAATTGGTCATATTCACCACTCATTTTAATTATATTGCTGTTATTAATGGTACTAGTAATGATGCACAATTTGATCATTATACTTTTTCAACAAAAACGCTAAAATTTATTAATTTAATTGTTTGTATTCTGATCAATAATGGACGAGATAAACTTCTATTTACCTGAGTTAATGGTGGTATTCAAGTTTTTGCTTAATTATAGGATAATAAATATCAATTTGATTTTACATCTCAAGAAGTTTTAATAAATTAAATCTCAATAAAACACTTGGTGATTGAGAGATTTCATAGAGATAGTATTACAGCGATTACTAGTTTAGGTGAAAACATTAATGAAGGTTTTTATTAGTAAATTAAAAATATGTACTGATAACACTTTAAATATAGAAAGGTAGTATAAATTTTTCTGCTAGGCGGAAACAAAATGCTCTACATCTAGAGTGATTAACATTAGCTGACATTAATTATTAGGTTCCTAAAAAGCTAAATTTATCGGTATTACTTAATATTTTCAGAGAGTATCTTATTTAAATAAGAAAAAGCTTCTGTTAATCAAATTGATGTTCTTTACCTAGCTCTGGTTCTCAAATTTGATCTTAACAATCATGCTTCATAAAATTTTAGCTCTTTAATTAGATGTAGAATAATTGAATCAAAAGCAAATGTTAATTTATTGGAAAATGAACCATTATTTTTGCAGTTTGATGCTTACGGTGTAACACGTTCGTTGCTAAAAAAACTGGAAATTGATAAAACAACTGCCAGAAGCTATGAGTTATTCAGTTAATTTACATGGCAAATTACAACCATTTAATTTTTTTAAGTAAATTTCCATAAGATGGGGATGATTATATTATCAACATTAAACATTGATTTTTACAAAAACATCCTTATATAACATCGTTAAGAGTTTAAGTTATTATTTCTATTTGCGCTTAAAAAGCACAACAATAAGTAATATGAGGAAGTAGTAGTGCTTGTAAGATTAGATAAATGGCTTTGGGCGGCAAGGTTTTATAAGTCTCGATCGTTAGCACGAGAAATGGTTGACGGTGGTAAAGTCCATTATAATGGTCAACGTACTAAACCAAGTAAAATTGTTGAAGTTAATGCAATTGTAACGCTTCGTCAAGGTTCGGATGAAAAAACAATTCAAATTTTAGCTATTAGTGCACAACGAAGAACGGCCATTGAAGCCCAACAACTTTATCAAGAAACTCCGGACAGTATTGCAAAACGAGAAAAAATAGCACATGCTCGTAAACTTAATGTGTTGACAATGCCGCATCCAGATAGACGGCCTGATAAAAAGGAACGGCGTAATTTGATTAAATTTAAATATGATAGGCAACAAGATGGTAATGATTAATATGGATACTTTAAACCGTTTTTTATTTGATAATCACTCTATTCGTGGTGAAATTACCCGTCTGGAACAGACATATCAAGAGATTTTAGATAATCATAAATATCCAATTGCAGTACAAAAATTACTTGGTGAATTATTGGTTGTAACTAGTTTATTAACGGCAACACTAAAATTTGAAGGCGATATTGCTGTTCAGTTACAAGGTGATGGAGCGCTATCTTTAGCGGTTGTTAATGGTAATGATCAACAGCAGCTACGTGGTGTTGCTCGGGTTAATGGTGAAATTGCTGATAATGCAACACTTAAAGAGATGGTGGGTAATGGCTATGTCGTTATTACTATTACCCCTAAAAACGGTGAGCGTTATCAAGGTATAGTTGGACTGGAAAAAGATACACTTATTGGCTGTATCGAAAATTACTTTATACAATCAGAACAACTACCTACACGTCTATTTGTGAAAATTGGTGTACTTGATAATAAACCAATAGCAGCAGGTATTTTATTGCAAGTTTTACCTGCTAATGAAAATACAGTTGAGTCATTTGAACATCTTAGCGCTTTAACTGAGACAATCACTAGTGATGAGCTATTTCAACTTTCCACTGATGAGATTTTATATCGTTTATATAATCAAGAAGAAGTGCGTCTTTTTGAAACGCATGATATTACTTTTAAGTGTAGATGTTCACGTCAACGTTGTGAAGATAGCTTAATGACTTTACCAGCTAATGAAATTGATGAAATCCTAAAGGAAAATGAAGGTAGGATTGATATTCATTGTGATTATTGTGGAAAGCATTATTTGTTTGATTCAATTGATATTGCGGAAATTAGAAGTACAAGTAACCTACATTATCATTGATCTTAATAGAAAAATACCACTAAGGTTATTACCACCTTAGTGGTAGAGTGAAATATAGGGAATTAAACCTGTATTCAATTTAAAAGAATAGAAAAAAATACCGATCTATTTTATCGTTTTTATATAAAAATTTGTTAGCCTAAAAATTTTGAAATTTATAAAGATTATTTTTATTTACTTCCTACGTAAATATCATCAACAATGGCGTGCTGATTTATGATTCTCCATTTAATATTAAAATGGTAAAGTGTAAGTCCATATGTTTGTTCCTTAACGTTTTTTTGTTTATAGGCAGGTCTTGGATCTTGAGATATTACTTGTGTAATTAATTCAGCGATCTGAGGATAACTTTGTTTTTGTAAATCTAAAGTTAATCTTGCTTTTTGTGAAAACTCTACTGTTATTTTTTTTTCAGGAGTAGGTTGTGCGTATCCTGCAAGTGCTTCTGAATGGCTATCGGAATAAGGGATATAAGGCTTGATATCAACAATTGGTGTGCCATCGACTAAGTCGAGACTTCCTAATTTTAAGACTACTTGCTTATTTTCTATGATAATATCTTTTAACTCTACTGCTGAAAGCCCAATATGATTAGGTCTAAATGGCGATCGCGTAGCAAACACTCCCATTGTTTTATTACCACCTAAACGAGGTGGACGAACGGCTAATTTCCATTTTTCAGGGGCAACATGGTGAAATAGGAATAATAGCCATAAATGTGAAAACTGTTCTAACCCTTTTACACTGATTGGGTCATTATAAGGTGCTAATAAATAAAGTTCCCCTTGTCCTGCTCTAACTAGATTAGGTTGCCTTGGTACAGCAAATTTTTCACTATAAGGTGAGCGGATAATACCTATTGGTTTAATTTGATACATCATTATTCGCTGATAATTTATTGATGAGCCGTCAATTTTTAAGTGACTTAATTATTATCTCTTTTTCCGCCGATACGAAGATCGGCGGAGTTTATATTGATCAATGTTTATTTATTACAAATTATTACCAACCGCGAATAGCTCCACCATTAAAAATTTGGTTAGCTTTTTGTGCAACAGTTTCGGTTTGGTATGCTTTAACAAAATTTTTCACGTTTTCATTATGTTTATCCGTTTCACGTGACACAATAATGTTAACATATGGTGATTCTTTATCCTCAACAAAAATTCCATCTTTACTTGGTGTTAAGTTAGCTTGCCCTGCAAATGCGTTATTGATGATAGCAAGATCAACTTGTGCATCATCCAATGAACGAGGTAACATTGGAGCTTCAAGTTCAACGATTTTATAGTTGTAAGGATTATTTGTTATATCAACAACTGTTGGTAATAAACCTTTTGATTTATCAACCGTAATCATTCCTTCATGTTGTAATAGTAGTAATGCTCGACCTAAGTTGGTTGGATCATTAGGAATGGCAATGGTTGAGTTAGCTGGAATGAAAAATGTTTCACCGCGTGGTGAAGTGACTTTTACACCTTCGCCTGTTTCTATTGATTCATCAATTGGTTTTAGTTTATGAGAATAGCTTGCAATAGGATAAACAAATGAATTACCTACTACAGCTAATTTATAGCCACGTTCTTTCATTTGTTCATCTAAATAAGGTTTATGTTGGAAAGCATTTACATCAATTAGACCATCATTTAATGCTTGATTTGGGGTTACGTAATCGTTAAAAATAACTAGTTCAACATCTAGATTATAAAGATCTTTTGCTTGTTGTTTAACTACTTCAGCAACTTCTTGTTCAGGGCCTGAAATTACTCCGACTTTTAGAATATTTACTTTAGTTGGTTCTGTTGGTTTGTTATCTGTTGTGGCTGTTTGTTTATTATTATCACAGCCAGTTAAAAAAAATGCACTTACCAATGTGGTAATAAGTGCTAGCTTTTTAATAGACATATATTTCTCCAAAATTAATGATGTGTGACGCGTTTAACAATCATATTGCCAATAAATTGAATAATAAAGACAATAATAATTAATATAACTAAAACAGTATTCATTATAGCAGGCTTGTAGCCGTTGTAACCATATTGAATAGCAAGTTGTCCAAGACCTCCTGCGCCAACAGCGCCAGCCATTGCAATGTATCCTGTCAAAGTAATTAAGGTAATCGTCATACTATTGACAATTATAGGTAATGACTCAGGCAATAAAACTTTATATATAATTTGCAGTGGTGTTGCACCCATTGAGCGAGCCGCCTCTATTAATCCTTTGGGGACATCTAATAATGCATTTTCTATCATACGAGCAATTAATGGCGATACTCCAATACTTAATGGCACCACTGCAGCTTGTTTGCCTATAAATGTACCCATTAAAATTGTGGTAAAAGGAATAATCCATACAATTAATATGATAAAAGGAATTGAACGGAATACATTTGTAATAAATGAAATAATACTATTAGCGGCATAACAATCCAATATTTGTCCTTTACGAGTTGTATAAAGTAATATGCCAATGGGTAATCCAATTATCGTTCCCCAAAAACCTGATAAGATGACCATAAATAGAGTTTCATCTGTTGCTTGTGCCATTTTGAAAAGCATTGCTTCATTAAAGCCATTAAATGATGAACAAAAAGCAACAAAGTCAGCCCAAAAATTATATTGAGTTAAGTATCGAAATAATGATTCAAAAGGTTTAAATGAAGGAATAAAATCAAACATAGCCGAGCACCTCTACTTTAGTATTATTTTTTTCTAAGAATTGAATTGCTGATGCCATACTTTTTTGTTTCCCTTTCATTTCCGCTAACATTAAGCCAAATTTGACTCCTCCGGCATAATCCATTTGTGCACTGATAATGTTGCTATCAATTTCGAATTCTTTAGCGATTTGTGATAATAATGGTAAATCAACGGAGACTCCTGTAAATTCTAAACGTAATAACGGATTGAGTCCTTCTTTGTGTTCAGATGATAGCCTTATTAAATAATCATCTGGAATATTAAGATGTAAGGTTGATTGAATAAATTGTCGAGCAATATCTGTTTTAGCATGAGAAAACATTTCGCCAACTGATGACTGTTCAACTAGTTTGCCATCGCTTATAACAGCTACTTGGTCACAAATCTGTTTTACTACATCCATTTCATGAGTAATTAATAAAATTGTTAGTCCTAATTTTTGGTTAATATCTTTTAGTAATGACAAAATTGAACGTGTTGTTTCAGGATCAAGCGCACTGGTAGCTTCATCACATAACAATACTTTGGGGTCACTTGCCAAAGCTCTCGCAATAGCAACACGTTGTTTTTGTCCACCAGATAAATTAGTTGGATAAACATTCGCTTTTTCTGTCAATCCAACTAATTCCATAAGCTCATTTACTTTCTGGTTAATTGCTATTTTAGGCGTTTTATTTAGTTCAAGAGGGAAAGCGATATTATCAAATACAGTACGTGAAGAAAGTAGATTGAAATGTTGAAAAATCATACTAATTTTTCGACGTATTTCAATTAATTTTCTATTAGATAGATTAGTGATCTCTTGATTATCAAAGAAGATCTTCCCACTAGTCGGCTTTTCTAGTAGGTTAATGCAGCGAATAAGTGTGCTTTTCCCAGCCCCTGATTTGCCAATAACACCGTAAATTTTCCCTTGGGGAACATGGATATTAATGTCTTTTAAAGCATAAATGGGGGGGGTATTATGCTCAAATGTTTTCGAAATATGTTGTAGTTGTATCATAATATATAAAAACAAAAGATGAATAAATGAATATTAAGACGTCTAGACATCTAAGTCAATCAATAATATGCTATATGAATTAGAGTAATATCTAAAATTAAAAGGAAAAAAAGTAAATATGAAGCCTGCAATTTTTTTAGATCGAGATGGTACTATTAATATAGATTATAATTATGTACATACAATTGATAAGTTCCACTTTATTAACGGTGTTATTGAGGCAATGCAAGAGCTCAAGAAAATGGGTTTTTTATTAGTCATTACAACCAATCAATCGGGGATTGCTAGAAATATATTTACTGAAGAACAATTTCATACTTTGACTGAATGGATGGATTGGTCTTTACAAGATCGTGGTGTTGATTTAGATGGTGTCTATTATTGCCCTCACGACCCGTTAGTGGATACTTGTGAATGTCGTAAGCCAAATCCAGGGATGATTCAAACAGCAGCTAAAGAACTAAAAATTGATATTGCTAATTCTTATATGGTTGGAGATAGAGTGTCTGACTTATTGTCGGGTAAAAAAGCTGGCGTTAAAAAAACTGTGCTAGTAAAAACGGGCGATACTATAACTGAAGAAGCATTAGAACAAGCTGATTGGGTTATTGATAGTTTGGCTGATCTACCAAAAAAAATAAAAAACCAATCTTGATTGTTGTTTTAACTAATACAGTGTTTATATTAAACGCTGTATTAAAGTTATACTTTTAAGTATCAGTGGAATAATGGTTAATCCAATAAAACAGGCACTAATAAAAGTAACAACAGTTATACCTAGCTGATTTGTAGAAAAAGAATAGTTGCCAAATATAAAAATAAGCAAAGTAATAAGTGTTACTAAGCTCCAGTATGAAAAACCAATTTTATTCTGTTTAGATGTTACAATCGGTAAATAATAAATAGTCCCACAAAACTCATACCAATTAATGAACTACCATGTTGTAATAATTTATAAATTGGAATTTTCATTTTCTCTATATTAACAGTATGTTGTAATAAACTAAAAGGTTGAATAAAACAACCTGACGGATGAGCAAAAGAGTTCCACCCAATATGAGAAATTATGCCAATAATTGCCGATGTTAAAACACTTAACCAATGCTGACAGCAATATTTATTTCAGTTGAAAGTTAAATAATTAGTAAATCGCTGATAAAAAAATTAGGTAAATTTTTAATTAAAGTATTTGGAACGATAAAATGAAAATATAACTAATACCATCGGTAAATCAAATGAAAATACCTGTTATACTATCATTTGAAGTACTTTTTACTTCCATTCTTAAGAAGTATTTAAAATCTGGTGACATACTACAAATAATTAAAATTTTCATAGGAAATAAATGAAATTTCTTATATAAAGATAACACTATAGCCGAATGAGCGAATGTAAAAGGCATTTTAAAGCTCTATCTAAAAAAATACACAAAATATTTTAATTGTTATAAGTTATATAACCAACGAGCAAAAGATATAGAATATTAGAATTCTGATGCATAGCGAGTCAATATGATTTTTTATTTAGTACGTTTTGAGTAAAAAAAATGCAATCAAGAATAAATTACACAATAACCTCTTGCATGATTTTTTAAAGTCCCTATAATGCGCACCCACTGACACGACGTCATCGAAATTGGACGGGAATAGAGTTGGTGAACAAGGTCAAAAATTTTAAAAAAAGATCTTGACGAATAAAAAGGTGTAGCGTAACATACGCAGCCCTTGAGACAGCAAAGATGATTAACGAAAAGTTGATTGAGAATTGGAAGCTGTTAGCTCTTTAAAAAGAAGAAACAGACAATCTGTGTGGGCACTTGCGAGACGAAGAATTAAAGTCTACGGACTAAAAAGATTAAGAAGTCTTGATAAGTGACACTGAAGATTCATTTGAATATGTCAGAGACAGTTATTGAGCATCAAACTTTAAATTGAAGAGTTTGATCATGGCTCAGATTGAACGCTGGCGGCAGGCTTAACACATGCAAGTCGAACGGTAACAT
>NZ_LZHI01000055.1:0-6929 GCF_001690385.1 Gilliamella sp. Choc6-1 | reverse complement strand
ATAATGATTACCACCTTAATAGCACCCCAGAAAGTGGCAATTGGTACGCACGTATTCGCCATGAACAAGCAATCAGTGAACAAATAATTATCCGAGGCAAAAGCAACCGTTATAACCTTGCTCCTGGGCAACTCATTAGCCTTAATGGCGCCCCGCTGATTGATATTGATGAAGGCATTATTATTTTAAGTGTTACGGGCAGCGGCAGCCGCACTGATGCTTACCAGCTCAGTTTTACTGCGATACCTTTTAAGGTATTAAAACCGTATCGCCCAGCACCCCTTGCTTGGCCACAAGTCAGTGGCACCTTACCGGCACGGGTCACCAGTCCCGATAATGACACCTATGGCTATATTGATACCCAAGGGCGCTACCGGGTTAAATTTAACTTTGACCTAACAGATTGGAAAAATGGCGAAGAAAGCTTATGGATAAGGTTAGCCAAACCCTATGCTGGCAGTGAATACGGTTTTCACTTTCCACTGATTGACGGTACTGAAGTAGCAATAGCTTTTATGCAAGGCAACCCTGACAGACCGTATATTGCCCATGCAATGCACGACAGTGCTCACCCAGACCCTGTCACCGCCATTAACAAACACCGCAATGTGATACGCACCCCAGCGAATAATAAATTACGCATGGACGACAAACGGGGGCAAGAGCACATCAAACTCGCCACCGAATACGGCAAAACCCAACTGAATTTAGGTCACTTAGTTGACCAAAGTAAAGCGCAGCGTGGCGAAGGCTTTGAGCTAAGAACCGACGAATGGGGCGCCATAGCAGCTGCACGGGGATTATACTTAACCACCCAAACCGAGCCGAAAGCACAAGGCAAACAGCTCGACATGCAAGCCGCCATTACCCAGCTTGAAAATGCGCTATCCATTGCCAAAGCCCTACAAAATGCGGCTACTCAGTCTGAAGCCCACGGTGCAGACACTGACAGCCAAGAACAACTTAACAAAACATTAAGCCAACTGACCCAAAGCGGCATACTTGCCTATGCCCAAGAAGGCATTGCCTTAACCAGTCCACAAAACATTCAACTCTCCACCGGCAACAGCGTTACTTTAACCAGTGAAAACCAAACTGACATTGCCGCCTTAAAAAATGTCACGGTATCAGCAAGGGAAGCATTAGGCTTATTTGCCCACAAATCAGGCATGAAACTGTTTGCCAACCAAGGCGATATTGCGGTGCAAGCCCAAAACGCCAACCTCAACATGGCAGCTAAGCAAGAAGTTAAAGTTGACAGTGTTGATGGCAAAGTTGCCCTAAGCGCCAATAAAAAAATCACCTTAATTTGTGGCGGTTCATACATAAAAAACAGCGAAGAAGGCATTGAGCTTGGCACCCAAGATAATGTCTATTTTAAATGCAATGTCATGCAAAAAATGGGAGGGCAAACGCAAGAAACCGAAAGTGAACTACCGGTTGGCTGCCAACGAACCTTATCACAACAAACAAAAACACAGGGGGCATTAGTTGAACTGTAATGAACACAATTAATTACCTCGAACTGAATCAATATCAAAATGACACATTAACAGACGAACAGATAAACAGCATAGCCGCTCAGTTAATAAACAATGCTGAAAATGCAGATTATTGTTATTTACTGCTTGATCTAAGCTTACGTGATCTCAGTGATCTTGCTTTAGAAAATAGCGTATATGCTTACATCAAAAACAACTATGCAACTTTGCAATTTATCCGGTTTGATCACCCGATGTTTAATACTAAAAATGTACCAGCTCTACTTTTATTGGATTTAAAACAAGACGATCAAATTCAACTACTAAAACAATCAATCAAATTATCTTTTCAAGAAACAAACACAAAATCGTTACTATCAGGAAAAGGCAGAGCCATATGTGGTTGGTTATTTTCGAACGAAAAAGGCGAAGAACTTAGTCACTACCTAGCCAACTTATGTATTCAAAAAGACGCAATCACACACCGTTACTCGTTATTAAGGTTATATGATCCGGCGGTATTAAGTTCGGTATTAAGCTTAATATTACCGCAAATTCGTGACAAAATTCTTGGCGCAACAACATGTTGGGCAATATTAAATGGAGATGGTTTATTAACATGTTATAAAGCCAGCACCGTTCGTCGTCAATTTACGGTTCATCGATTAGGATTAGATGATAAAGAAATGCAACACATTGCCAATATCGGGCTCGAAAATCAAACATTACTAAGATATCGAGATAACAAAATCAACCAACCACGTTACCATGAAGATCAAGCTAGAGAATATATACGTAATGCACTCACACTTTGCGATCAATACCAACTCACCGACGAACAAGACAAAATCTTGTTTGCCATGCATTACTTAACAATAGGCAGTGAATTTCACCGTACGCCTATAATTGCAAAGCTTTTAAAACAAAAAGAAACCTATTATCAAAAGCGTGCCGCATCAATTACCGATGAACAATGGCACCAAATTGCCCAACAAAGTAAAAAATTAGCATCAGGAGAAAGCGATGAAGTGTAATTGTACATCTTCAAAAGGGTTAACAATATTGCCTGTAACTTATTGTGTTGTACCGCAAACCAACGGATTAAAACTACCTAGTTGGGCAACAAACCCTGATTTGGAAAAAGCCGAACTTAAACACAATTACCATTACGCATTAAGAGTATCACGCGAAGGCTTTCTATACCTATTTTATGAAGAAGGGGCTCGGGGTAATAACTATTGGGAAGTCTATAAAATTGCTGAAAACGGCACCTTCTGGAAACAACTTTCCCCCCAAATGGCAAGCCAAGAAGAAGATTGTGGCTGTGCTGCTACTTTACAAAATACTGCTAGTGCTGAATTTATCTGCATTGAACAACCAAATCAGTGTGGCAAAGTCTGGTTAGCTTATAGTGAGCATAAATGGCAAGATGATATCCTTGAAAATTACCAAAGCGATAGCCAATTACGTTCGCAGCGAATGACCATGATCGAACCTAAAGCCATGGCAAACGGTTCAGCAGCCCAAGGCAAAGGCATAGCCCCTTTAAACTCAAGCAATCTTAAACAAATCATTGATTATTCAGGTATTGACATTAATGCCAACATCGCTGACCCCACTGTCAAATTTTTTAAATCACTGGTGGAAGACGATATTAACCAATGGAATGCCGACTTCCTAGATAAGCACTTTACCGCCTTTCCATGGGCGTGTTCTCGCAATGCGGAAAACACCCTCAAATCGGCGCATGAACGTTCAACCGAAAGCAACGGTTACATTGTTGGGTTAAACGATGCGGTAGGGATCGCTTATGAACTCAATGGCTGGTGTAATGAAATTGTCGGATACTTACAGCTATTTAGTGAAGAGCGTGAACATGAAATTCAATCCGATGCACTATTAACATTTTTTGAAAATAGCTTTATTCAATCCAAAGAAACCGAACGATTTAAAGATTTAAATATCTATGAAGAAATGCACAGAGAAAAAAATAATTATTGGCTAGAAGACATAAGAAAAACAGAGGGTACAAATTGGCTACAAAAGCGTAGAGACCAATATTACAACCAATATCGCTTTGAACCCGAAATGCTAGCTGGGCTAAATAACGGCTGTGATCTATTTGAGGATTGGATAAAAGATTCACGAGTTACCTCGAACTATTATCGACGATTAGATCTTGCCATGAAACGTGTGCAAAGTAATAACGATATCAAAGACTATATTAAAACTATAGCCAAATTGCGCAAAGATGCAGAATTAACCATAGCTATAGGCGAATTAATGCACAAAACCGAAGTCGACAAAATTCGCACTATATCAAAAGAAGAATTAAAAAAATACCAAGCTCGAATTAATCAACCGTTAAGAGACACCTATCACCAAAAATACGAACAAATCATGAAACAAGCAGGCTTGTTGCACGAACAGCGTAGCGAAAATGTATTTATATGGATCCAAAGCGACAACTACCTAAATGTATTAAATGATTACAGCCAAAATAACACCGATGACGGAATCGAATTTGAACGAGTGGTTGTCACCGCAATTGATGGCTTGCAAGACACCAAAATAGGCAATGATATTATAGGTGAATGGATAAAAGCGCATGAAATTCCTAAAACCAACCTACTTTGGCGCGCAATTGCCTTTAACCAGAAAGAAGCAATTAAAGAGCTGGAAGAATTTTTACTCGATGCTCAAAAATACAGCGAAGTAGACGGCAAAGGGCTATTGCACCGTACCTTGCTGAATGTACCGAAAAACTTATCGACTTTTACCTCGATCTGTCAAGAAATCAACGCCAACTTACAAAAAAAGAAACCCAATGACAATGCTAAATTTATTGATAAATTCGCTTATAAGCGTGACAAACTTGCCTCCATTTTAATTGACAAGTTTTTCAAAAAAAAGCCTATTAATGTGGTGGTCGACAATATGCGAATAGGTGCCGACAACATTAACCATTTTGTTGCCCAAAAAGTCTTTATGGCAAGAGCAGGACTTGAGCCAGAAGTCGTTAACGGTGTCATGCACGAATATTACGTCCGTCGGACTTGGCTCAAAGAATTGAAAAAATTAAACAATGATAATCAAGCATTGTCTGGCTCCTTCCCTAATGTGGGGCAAAAAGGCATTCGGGGGCAATTAATTAGCAATTACCTAAAAAATCACACCCATAATATATTACGAAAAATAATTATTAAAAAAACCAATAAACCAGCTGACATCCTAATGAAAGGAAAACTTGACGATTTATGGTCAACCCATAACAATCAAGCCTTCGGCCGTGATTTAAAAGGTTCAAGGTTATCGGCGGTATTATTAGTGTTTCAGCTACCGGTGATCATCACCTTAGTGATTCAAACCGACGATCATACTTCCGAAGATTTTATCAACCAGATCCTTGCAGCATCATTAAGCATGGTTAGCATGATGATCAACGTGTTAATCAAACCAAACACAATTGCCTTTAAAAACACAATACGTGTAACAGGGTTAAGAGTTGCAGGGCATTTAGCTAGCGGGGCTTCATCAATATTTGGGTTGATGTATGCTATTCCGCAGGCAACGAAAGAAAATCAAGATAATATTGAATTGGCATTAAACTATGCTAGTGTTATGGTCTATATTAGTCAATTTTTGAAAACAAGTACTGCCCTGTTAGAAATGTCACCTAAATTGGCTAGTCGATTTGTTATCAGACAATTCATTATAATAGTTGGCTGGAAAATCTTTACCTTTTTTGCCGCATGGTGGGCACAATTAATTTTAATGGTGGTGGATTTTGTTTGGACATTGATTGTTGATGACGATATTCAAAAATGGGTACGTGCTACCCGCTTTGGCACCATGTACAAACCGCAAGAAACGCCCGATTTTAACACCGAACTTACCGCCTTTAAAAAGCTAATGAAAATTGACGAAAATCAAGAAAAGGTCGAGCAAGAAACCGACAACTTTTTAACCTACATTGGTTGGGATACTGACTTTCTAAACGAATTCACTTTTATGGAAACAATCGGGCTAAATACTGATAATAATAGTTACCCTAAAACCACCATCCCTTATTCCCTAAATTAAGAGCGATAAAAATATGAGCCTAAAAACCTTTTATAAAATTCAAAATCAAATGGTCGATAAATCATGGCGACGCAACGCCACCCCCCCAGTATTACCCTGCTGGGGCGATGAATTTACCTGTATTCGTGGCACCATAATACGCATTGATTTACAAACACAGCAACAAGCGTTTGAAGTTGAAGCCTACCAAAATATGCAAGAATCCATGGAGCGAGCCAATAGAGCAGCGCAAATTGGCGCCATTATTGGTACCTTACGCGGGCAAGTTGGTTTAACAGGTTTGCCAGAAACTAAACCTTTTTTACGTGAGGCTAATTTTGTTAATGTTCAAATTGGCGATGAAATTTACCGCGGTTGGCTTGGTGATTGCCCGTTTCAACCAGGGGATGAAGTAATTGTCGTTGCCGAATGGCAAAACGACCATTACGAACTCTATGCTATTGCCAAACCTGATGAGAAGATGATCAGCGTCTGCCCTAACTGTTTTCGAGGACGTTGGGCTTATTTCATGTTCTGTTTTAAGGGTACTATTATGACTTTGATGATTGCACTATTAGCCGTGACAGGCATCTATATATATTATCATGGTTTAGACAAAGTTGTTACTTTAAGTAATAGTTATAAAAATAATATTTCAGGTGCGGCAATGGCTTTTGGCACTTTTGCTGTTATTGGCTTAATTGTTGCGTTAAAAGACAGCTTTAAAACTAAAGTGAAAATAGCCGAGCAAATTTTTAAAGCTTTAAACTTTAAAAAAATATCAAGAATGAATTTAAGAAAATTAACCAATAAAAAAATTAGAAAATTAAAAAGACAAGGTAAATACCAGAAAAATAATCAAACACCTAAAATTGCCTTTAACACATGGTTAAGTGATAATTTTTTATATTATTACGAAAAATAATAAGAGTTTATGACCTATGAGCCTAAAAACCTTTTATAAAATTCAAAATCAAATGGTCGATAAATCATGGCGACGCAACGCCACCCCCCCAGTATTACCCTGCTGGGGCGATGAATTTACCAGTATTCGTGGCACCATAATACGTATTGATTTACAAACACAGCAACAAGCGTTTGAAGTTGAAGTCTACCAAAATATGCAAGAATCCATGGAGCGAGTCAATAGAGCAGCACGAATGGGCGCCATTATTGGTACCTTACGCGGGCAAGTTGGTTTAACAGGTTTGCCAGAAACTAAACCTGTTTTACGTGAGGCTAATTTTGTTAATGTTCAAATTGGCGATGAAATTTACCGTGGTTGGCTTGGTGATTGCCCGTTTCAACCAGGGGATGAAGTGATTGTCGTTGCCGAATGGCAAAACGACCATTACGAACTCTATGCTATTGCCAAACCTGATGAGA
>NZ_LZHI01000054.1:0-9396 GCF_001690385.1 Gilliamella sp. Choc6-1 | reverse complement strand
GTTGGACAGCGGAGCAGATAGGGCATTTACTGGTGAAATATGAAAGTGAATGGTATGCTGATGAAGAATTAAGTAAATGGAATGAGATAGATAACCTATATGAACAAGAAAAACAGCAAAAAAAAGAAATCATCGAAGAAGAGTTAAACAAACTCGGACTAACCTTACCTTATCAGCGAGACTCTGCCATGAAAAAAGTGGACGAAGCGCACGAATATGTCAAAAGCAACTGGCAACTAGAAAAAGAAGAGCGCATAAAACCATCTTTATGGTGGAAAGAAGTGGCACAGGCACAAGCCCAAAATCAAACAACTAGCACAGAACAAAGTGAAGCTAATACGCCTAAACTGTCCAATCTATCCGCAGACGGCAAGGCATGGTTTATTCATCCGGTGGCGATGATGGATTATTTTAATGTTATAGAAAATAAGAAAACTGAAACTTGGGATAGTGTTACAAACTCTAGAATTGCGTTATTACACCCGAGAATTCGTCAACATACTTTAGATTTTATAAATGACGCTGAAAGCAAATTAAATTTAAAGTTAAGGGTTTCTGATGGTTATAGGTCTATTGAAGAACAAAATAAACTTTACGATAAAGGTAGGAAAAATTCAGATCCTATTGTGACAAAAGTTAAAGGTGGATATAGTTTTCATAATTATGGATTGGCGATTGATGTGGTAGAAATTTTAGATAAAAAAGCCATTTATTTTGACAATAAGCACCCGAAAATAAAAGAAATTGTAGAGATAGCAAAATCATACGGTTTTTTATGGGGTGGGGACTGGGTTACATTTAAAGATTATCCACACTTTGAATTTAGATACGGTTTTACTACTACTCAACTTTTAAAAAAATATAATGCTGGAGATATAGATGATGAAGGTTATGTCAATATTAATTAATATGTTAATATTTTACTTTCTTATTGGAAATGCTAATGCAGATGTTTTTGAAACTCAATCTTTTTCATCTGAAGGGGCAGAATTAATTTGTGATTATAAAAAAAGTAACGAATTAGTATTAAATGTTTATGGAGAAACATTTGCAAGTAAAATTAAAGTTATAAAAAGTAAACCTCATAATTATAACATCAATGCTAAATTTGATTATTATAATCTCCCGATTTATGAAAAATTTCGCAATATTTTAAGTGTTAATTATGATTTTTATGTTGAAAATGATCAAGTTATTGAATCTTCATTGCTAGACTCTGATTTAAAGCAAGTAATAAAAGATATTTATAAATCTATCAAACAAATTTTAAAAGAAGCTCATGAAAATCAAAAATGTTTATCATGGGTTTTTTAGTGAATCATTAATAATATACGTGATTTGTTGTAAAACTTATCAGATAACAATAAAACATAGAACGAGTAGTGAGCATCAATGAAGTTTACTGGAGCATGACGGCTTGATAGCGATAGAGGAATACAACACAACCTAGGTACAAGTGACGGCACTGGATGAGCAAACGCTACCGATACAAGGTTGGGTGAATATAAAAGACAATGTACAAGTGCATATCAAACGGCGTAGTCCATGGCACTGGCCTGGGTTTGAAACGATAGAAGAAAAGGCCACGGTCGGTGAATTATCTGACAAGATAGGTAAGAATAAAGTGGCGAAATTGGATTTAGCCGATTACACCCCAGCGATGCGGGCATTAGACCAAATCTTAACCGGCACACTGATATATTCAACCCAACGAAAAAAAGACCTACCGCCACCGACTTTTACGGATAGAGATTTAAAGGAAGGATTACGCAGAAGTTGGACAGCGGAGCAGATAGGGCATTTACTGGTGAAATATGAAAGTGAATGGTATGCTGATGAAGAATTAAGTAAATGGAATGAGATAGATAACCTATATGAACAAGAAAAACAGCAAAAAAAAGCACTTATTGAAGCGGGATTAGATAAACTTGGTATCACCGAGCCTTATCAGCGAGACTTTGCCATGAAAAAAGTGGACGAAGCGCACGAACATGTCAAAAGCAACTGGCAACTAGAAAAAGAAGAGCGCATCAAACCCTCACTGTGGTGGAAAAAAGTGGCACAGGCACAATCATCTCAAAAATCAAACGACAACACCCTAGCACTTTCTAACCTATCAATGGATGGTAAAGCATGGTTTATGAATCCTGTTGGAGTTATAAATATTTTTAATAAAAAATCTAATATAAATAATGAAGGATTTATTTGTAATGACAGTATTATTCAATACCAAGTTAAAAAATTGGAACGGGGAAATATCATTGGTCCCAATGCCATTGTTTTGCATAGAACATATTCAAAAGGAAGTGCAATTAATGTTATTGAAAATACTTGGAAATCACCTTGGAATAAAGACAATATTGGCGCACATTTTGTTATAGATAAGGATGGAACAATTTATCAAGTTGTAAGTTTGAAAAAATATGCTAATCATGTAGGAGTCATTAGACCTCGTTGTGAATTGACTAGAACTTGTGATACAAACTATAGATCAAAAACTTATAGAGAAAAATATTTATCTGAATTAAAAAAAGATTATCCAGAACGTTATCTGTATAACAAAGATAGTATAGGTATTGAAGTTGTTGCGTGGTGGGACGACAAAACTAAGTTATGGGATGATGCAACACCTCAACAATTAGAATCAATTAGAAATTTAGTTATTTTTTTACAAAAGGAGTTTAATTTAAATGATAAAGACTTGTATCAACATCAGTGCATTGCTTATAAAACAAGTGGAGAAGGTAAAAATCTGTATCCTCCTGCTGATAATTGGAATATTGATCCCCGTCACTACTAGTGCCAATAATCGTGATGAAATCAAAGTATTATCGCTAGAAAAGGTAGTTGCGGTAGAAATGGACCGCAACGATCATCTTTACGATTTATGTAATAAATGGAAATTAGGCAAAAAGGAAATAGCCCGTTTCTTCTTGACTGCAAAGAAATCTATCGATTCAGATCAAATAAATTCGTTTAACTTTTATAATTGCAACATAAAAGGTGAATTATTGATTAATGGAATAAAAAAAGAATATAGCATTGATTTAGGTGGAGTAGCAGTTATTCATGAAGGTGATAACGCTGAAGAGATAGTATTTGGTTGTTCTAAAGGCGAGTGTTTGAAATACGTTCATAATGAACCTTATATAAATCACGATGAAATCAAAGTACTGTCAATAAAAAAAGTAATTAAGGAGGGTAGTGACGATTATCTTAACGATTTATGTAATAAATGGAACTTAGGCAAAAAAGATATAGCCCGTTTTTTCTTGACCGCAGAAAAATATATCAATTCAGCTCAAATAAGTGCTTTCGACGTTTATACGTGTGAAATAAATGGTGAATTATTAATTAATGGAGTAAATAAAAGTTATAGTATTGATTTGGGGGGGCTAGCATTTATTTCCGGAGAAAACAAAGATCAGATAGCATTTGGTTGTTCTAAAGGCGAGTGCTTAAAATATGTTCATTATGAGCCGTACATAGATTAGAAAAAGGTTTGGTAATGCAAAAATCTATTCAAAAACAATGTACTAAAAAAGAAAGACAAGACTGCGAAAAAGCTGTGGTAGAGCCTGGCAGTGAACCATAATCAAATAAGCAAAAAGATACTTTTTATAAAGAAACAATGTAATCTTATTTCCCAAGTTTATTATTGATTAATGGGCAAAGAGAAATATTAATGCTAAATATATTCGATAAGTAAAAACTTATCAAATTAAAATAAAGATAAGAAATTTATGAACGTAAAATGACCATCAAAAAAATAGACGATTTCACATTTCCAATAGGCGAACAACCACTTAGTCAAGACGCCTATTATAAAGCCTTATCAGAAGCAAACAGCGGTTTTTATCCTTTTGGTACCAATGGCATATGGCATGGTGGTATTCATCTTGATGAACAGGTACTAAAAAAGATAGGGCGTGACGATAAACTGCGCTGTATGGCACATGGCGAGGTGGTCGCCTATCGCGTTAATGACGTTTATCCAAAGATGGTATACAACGACAATATTAAACTCGAAATCCCCTATCAAGCCCAGCAAAAAGTGGCGTATTTTTCAACAGGTTTTACTTTAGTTCGGCACTATTTAGCCATGCCCAAGATAGGCATTTCAACTCAAGCGCCCCCGTCGATAACCTTATACAGTTTATATATGCACCAGCTTGATTGGTACGGTTATCAACAAAAAACACAAGAAAGTGGTAATCAAATTACCTACCCCCATTATTGGCAGGCTGTGTCAGGGATAGTTAATCAGGAAAAAGCCGACACCATTAAAGGCAGTGTAATACGAGAAAATGGAAGCCAAACAACCGTTGTTGGATTACTACTCAAAGGCAGTAAAGTCCGTTTAGGCGAACGACATCCAAAAAAGGCGGGCTGGTATAAAATCGTATCGATAACTGCAGGGACAGTAGTCACCGCAACTGGATTTAAAAAGGAATTAGGCAATATCACGGGGTATGTCTGGCATAAGGATATTGGCACGCAAGACAGCGAAAGACCAACCGGAAAGAGTGCGGATGCAGATAGGGACTACGAAATCTGCCGCGAAGATAATGACAAGCTGGGCAAACCCGAAGTCGCCGTCAAAGGCATTGCAATATATGCCACCGCCAACGAAACGCAAACGCTCACATACTTACCCAAAACGGCAAGTTTTGACTTTGACGGACAAGAAAATGGTTACGCTAAAATCCGCAAAATTAGCCATGTTGACGTTCCCGCTCTACTAATGGCTGAAAATGGCAATGATAATGCCCCACATAAAGGCTATGTCAAATTAACCACCTTAACCTTAACCCATCTCAAACCAGAAAAGTTAGACAAAGTGGTGGTATTAAAAGCGCCTATCCCCATCAACAAAGGCGACTTTATTGGCTATATTGGACACCATGTCAGCCAAAGCCAACGTTTTGACGAGCCAAAAGACGCCCCTTTAGCCAATATGAAACGTGCCTCAAAGAGCCAATTACCACGACTAGCCCATATTGAACTCTTTACTTGTGATGATTTACCCACATTTATCAATCAAAGCCAAGCATTAGCCGACCGATTACCAGACAATGAAAAAACAGTGATTTTAGTTGAAAAACAAGCACAATTAATTCAAGCGCACAAACCAGCTGGCTTTCTACGGGCAGGATTAGGGATAACATTTATCGGTAATCCAAGCCACTATTACGTTAACATCTATCCCCAATATACATTAACCTACCCAACCCCTTCCCACATTGCTTTTGATACGAAAACAAACCAACACCGTTTAACCAAGCAAGACAAAGCCAATCTGATTGCACATTATCAAGCTACCTATCCCGAATTAACGGTAAATGATATACCCGATGAAGTTGAACGGATTACTAACGACTCCACACCAGCAAATAAACCAACCCAAATAACTCTCCGCTTTATGGTCAAAAACAAACCGTACTGGATAGCGTCGAAAGCCGTTTCTCATCTACAAGGAAAAGACGGCGAGCTTAGTTCAGACATCCAGTATTGGACTCAATTCCCATTAACATTAGATAATCTCCCAGCAACAAAAGACAAAGACAAAGACAAAGACAACAATATTGTCGCCTATCCCCGCACCCTATCCCTAAACGCATTAACGCATGACGGCTTAATCGCCATCGATGATAAAAAAGAGAAATGGGTACACGTGACCGCAGGCAACCAACAAGGCATACCAATAACCGGTTGGGTCAATCTAAAACAAGCCCATATCAAACAGATTAGCCCATGGCACTGGCATGGATTTAACACCATAGAAGAAAAAGCAACACTAGGCGAATTATCCGACAAAATCAGCAAAAATAAAGTCACCACCTTAGATTTAGCCGATTACACCCCAGCAATGCGGGAATTACATCACATCTTAACCGGAACACTACGTTATTCAATGCAGCGCAAAAAAACAACCCAACCGTCTTTTACTGATGGCGATTTAAAACAAGGGTTACGCACAAGCTGGACGGCGCAGCAAATAGGCCATTTACTTATAAACTATGAAAGTGAATGGTACGCCGATGAAGAATTAAGTAAATGGAATGAGATAGATAGCCTATATGAAGACGAGAAACAGCAAAAAAAGAAATCATCGAAGAAGAGTTAAACAAACTCGGCCTAACCTTACCTTATCAACGTGACTTTGCCTTAAGAAAATTGAACGAAGCCCACGAACATATCAAAACCAACTGGCAACTTGAAAAAGAAAAACGCATAAAACCATCTTTATGGTGGAAAGAAGTGGCAGAAGCACAAACAGCAAACTCTAACCAATCCTCTGTTAATGCTAACACACCGATACTTTCTAACCTATCAATGGATGGAAAAGCGTGGTTTATTCATCCGGTGGCGATGATGAATTATTTTTCTGAAAAGAATCTTCTTTTCAAAAAAGGCGATAAACATGAAATTATTCGGGAAATTAATATCAGACTTGCTGGATTTGGTGGCAATGTACCAACCGATGAATTTACCGACAGAACGGAGAATATGATTAAACAGTTCCAACGTGACTATATGAAAACCGACGAGACCGGCGTTGTTGATTTAGAAGTAATAAAAGCTATCGATGAATTTCAAGAGGAATACCCTATAGAAACCTATTTTGCCCAAGCTAAATGTAAATGTTCAACATTGAAATTAGTAGCGTGAGATAAAATATGCGGCGGTTTTGGACTTGGAAGACATTCTGAGCAAAAACAAAAAGCAACAATTAATGAAAAAAGAAGAGAATATGAATATCCAGGGTTACATAGAACTTTATTTTGGGTATTAAGAGCATGGAAATTTTATTTAGCACACTTTGATCAACGAAATATGAAAATTAGCTCAGTTGAATCTGGATATCGTTGTTGGTCTGATAATAACGCTCATAATTTCAGAAAAACTACTAATCATATGGGAAAGGCTCTTGATATTCACATGGTTTACAATAATCCTAAAATCACAGTATCTAATTTATGTGACGATGCAAGAGAAGTGATGATTAAGTATTGTAATGCACATTATAGATGGTATGTTGAAAATGTTATTTCTTTAGAGGCAGGTAATCGAGTAAAAAAACCAAAAGAGCAAGCTGTAGCATCAACATGGGTACATTTTGATGTAAGAAGTTTCGAAATAGATTATTTGAAAGATGAATATTTTGCCAAAAGCGTTGAGCAAGTTAATGGATTACCAATGCGAACATTAATAATTAATAAAGGTTAAAAAACGTATGAAGACAATCAAATTACATTTTATTTTATTTTTATTATTCTTGAGGTTAATTGCATCATCAGCTACAGCTGATGAAAAAAAAACGCTGGATAATTGGGGAATTATTTATGGTATTAGCGGTACATTGATAAATGAAACAACGGTTGATTTTGATATAAAATTGCTTGGTAATAAATTTTATTTTAATAATCAGTCGTTTTTGATTACACGTAATACTATGCCTGCAAAAGATTTTTTTATAAATAATAATATTGAACAAACATATTTTGATTTAAAAGAACAGCAAGAATTACTAGCGTATAATTATAATATTAAATTAAATGATAGCATTACTTATCTTCAATTTGATAAAACCATTGATAATAGTCTATTAAAACAATATGTAACACAAAATAGGCAAGTAATATTATTGGACGATATACTACTTCTATTTGGAAAAAATGGTGAACCAGTATTTTATTCAAAACCTTATTTTGAAAAGGCATTTATTAAAGATGTACCTCAATTACCCATAATTGCGGTGCCATTTAATGCAGATGATGCTTTTATATTATATCGAGATGAAGTATTAAAAAAGTTATCCATTCATTACAAAAATTTTTTGGATCTTCCATGGTCTGCAACAGATATATACGGAGCAAAATTTTCTCCCATTTCATCCATTATAAATCCAATATTTATTGATGTATTCTGGGACAGTGGTGAAGCAGATTCATTTTTATATCTGTTTTCAAGTGATTATAAAGTTCTAGATAAACTATTAATTTTTAGCTACATAACCACAACTCGTGGAGGTCCTGGCGGTGATGGGCAAGCTGTTGGTTATCGTTACTTTACCATTGACAAAAACTATTTTATCGAACGTCGCCAACGCTTTGAAGATGAAACAATGGAGATTCAACATTTTCAGGTCACCAATAAAGGAAAGTTTCAAGAACTGCCTACTACCTCTAATTGTTACCGCGAATTTGCCATTAAAGATAAAAGTCAACACTCAGCACAAAGTCTTCTCTTAACCAGTAATCAAGCAAATAACTATTTACGTTTTGATGGCGGAAGATTAGATGAGCTTGATGATGTCACATTAACCTTCAATCCCAATGAAAAAACACTTTGTGTGAACTATCAACAGGCTTATTCAGTCACCTTTGGTAAGGCCAATTCAAAACAATTTTTTGATAATGAGGCATTATATCAACAGCAAGTAGAAAATTTTAAAAAATATCACATTGATATCAGTAACGAATTGGAATATGTCACATTTGAAAATATTGATGAACTACCTATAGTTAAATTTTTATTAAATGGCAATCAAGCCATTTATATGAACAATACATTATTTATTGTAGGTAAAGATTATTTTGTGGCTTATAGACAACCAACAAAAGAGGAGTTAGTTTATACTCAGTAGCACAAAGGTATTAATGATTTACCATGAAACGAGCTTTAGCAGATGGATTACTGGAACGTGAAAAGACAATCATTTTAGTTGAAAAAGAGACCCATGTAGCCCATGGCACTGGTCAGGTTTTAAAACGATAGAAGAGAAGGCAACGGTAGGCGAATTATCTGATAAAATTAGCAAAAATAACGTTGCCACCTTAGATTTAGCCGATTACACGCCGGCGATGCGAGAATTACAGCAAATCTTAACCGGCACACTGATATATTCAACCCAACGAAAAAAAGACCTACCGCCACCGACTTTTACGGATAGGGATTTAAAGGAAGGGTTACGCAGAAGTTGGACAGCGGAGCAGATAGGGCATTTATTGATAAACTATGAAAGTGAATGGTATGCTGATGAAGGGTTAAGCAAATGGAACGAAGTTGATGAGCTATTTGAAGAAGAAAAGCAACAACAAAAAGCGCTTATTGAAGCGGGATTAGATAAACTTGGCATCACCGAGCCTTATCAGCGAGACTTTGCCATGAAAAAAGTGGACGAAGCGCACGAACATGTCAAAAGCAACTGGCAACTAGAAAAAGAAGAGCGCATTAACCCGTTATTCTGTATTAAACAATCGATAATAATTCAGAGGATAATAAACCTTGTATGATCGTAATTGTGTAAAAAACACACCATAAATAAGTAGGGCAAAGCTCACGCTAATACGAAAGTAAAAGACAATATTTTTTGTTTAGGTACATTCGAAT
>NZ_LZHI01000053.1:0-1498 GCF_001690385.1 Gilliamella sp. Choc6-1 | reverse complement strand
GCTTTGGCTACGGTTTTAGAAATCAAGGTATTTAACATCTGTTTAGCTTTAATTTCAGGTACTAATGTGCCCGAAACTGTTGAACGCATCGCTTTAACTAGCTGCATTTTTAATTTGATGTCACGGTATAAAGCCACGCTATCAACACTTAATAATGCTAACGAGCCTAAGTCAATCGCCAGTTGGTGCATTTTTTTATCTTGGCTTTCACCTTCTTTAACGGTGTCCATTATTTTAATAATATTTTTATTATATTATTCCGTTATATGGTGTCGTTGTTTGATTTCGGCGAGCTCTTCTTGCGATGTGGCATTAAACGCTTCGACCATCCATTCGGGCCAACCTTCACCTTCAATCCTATGGGCTTTAAATTCCGCTTCTTGAACTGACTTATATTCGCCGTCATCGATATTGGCAGATTTATAATGCACCATAAAACTATTGATCCATCCCCAAACAAATGTACTTCCTGCACCGGCTCGCATAGGATCTAACATAATATGATCTATCACTTGGTGCGTGCCCGGTTGGCAGACCATTAACACGGTTGAACTTAAGGCATTACGTGACATATTATGAATAATAACACCGTGCAAATCGTCCCAATCATACTCTTTTATTCGGCGTTTTTTCGGTTGTAAAAATACCGAAGGATGCCGTAATACTTTAAAGTTAAAAAAGTAACTTTCGTTAACATAGACTTTACCCGTTTTACGATTAAATATAATGGGGCTACCACGCCAAGAAAAAGCATTTTGATAGAGTTCTGGAAGTGCATATGAATAGATAACAAATGAAACTAATAACATGCCAACTAATACTATAAAAAAAACATTCCACTCAGATTTTTTTAGTAATATTGAAAAAAAGCCAAAACTAAAGAAGATTAATACCATAAACATTAAAATTAATGATATAGATAAACACAAATAAAAAATTTGATCTGAGGGAACCTTACGAATAAAGGCACAATAGGTATTATTGGCATAACTTAAGCGATCGTCATGCAAAGGTACACTATAAGGACCTTTATCTAGATCCCCAAACCAACCAAGAATTTGCGGGCGGTATTTTGATGGCATTTTATTCTCCTTTTATTTATTCATCGTGAAATTGGTTACTGCTTCGATTAATGATAAGCGGGATTTCGTTATCATCTTGTGCATTAGGGCTGATATTGATTTGATAGTTATTTATTAGATCATAAGCAAAGGTGCCCGCTACCCAGGTTATTACCGTTAGGTGACTTTCTGGCTGGTTAGGAGCTGGCTCTTTTACTTCGATTTTTTCAATATCGGTAAAATTAGATTGCCATACCGCTTTGCCCTGAGTGAGGGTTTTAAAGGTTTTTGCTTCATAATGGTCGATAAAATAGTTTTTATCGGTGGTGACATATTCGGTGATTTTTAGGGTTTCTTTGGCTTTATCTTCGTTTAGGTGGATTGGGGAGTGCGCCACTACTGAGTGGTTATTTACCCCTGTTGAACTGATATTAAAG
>NZ_LZHI01000052.1:0-5256 GCF_001690385.1 Gilliamella sp. Choc6-1 | reverse complement strand
CCTTCCTGTTTCTTTTGCTGATAACCATACCAATCTAACTGATGCATATATAAACTGTATAACGTTATTGATGGTGGTGTGTCGGTTGAATTAGCAATTTTGGGCATTTGTAACAGGTGCCTGACTAAGGTAAACCCTGTTGAGAAATAAGCAACTTTTTGTTGTTCCTTATAAGGCAGTTTTAGTTCAACATTGTCCTGATACACAATTTTAGGATAAACATCATTCACTCGATAAGCTATCACTTCACCATCAGCCATACAACGCAGCTTCGCTTCCTCTTTGATTTCTTTCAATACCTTTTTGTCAATATGGATACCACCATGCCATATGCCATTGGCACCAAAGGGATAAAAGCCACTGTTTGCTTCTGATAAGGCTTTATAATAGGCATCTTGACTTAATTGTTTTTCGCCAACGGGAAAGTTAAAGTCGGTTATTTTTTTTATAGTCATTGTGTTACTTCCTTACAAATTATTCCGAAAAGCTTTTTGAATTGAACGATACATGTTTTCTTAATAACATTTCGAGTTCCGAATCATTGTTATTTAGCTTTGCGGATAAATCATTACTCGCCGCGCCCATCTTTTGCATGACATTACACTTCAGATAAACATTATCTTGGGTGCCCAGTTCAATGCCTTCTTCGCTGATTTTTATGTATGAGCCGCCACACATTAACGTAAGCTGTTCGCTTGCGGTGACAGTGAGCTCACCATCGACACTGTCAATTTTTATATCCTGCTTGGCGGCCATGTTGAGGTTGGCGGATACTTCTAACCCTGAATTTTCTGGTTTAATATGATAGGAATCACTGCGAACTTCACCACCTTTAATATTTATTTCAGCATAATAAGGTATACCAAAAGTGGCATTGGGCAAAGATTTTGGTAGTACTTCAATTTCTTGTCTACAAAAACATCCCATAAGCGAAAAAACTAAAAATAAGTTAATAATTAAAATTAAATAATATCGTGATTTTTTCATATAGTTTATTGCGATTAATTGAATTTTTATTAAAAATAAGTATGTCTTAAACACTTTACCATTTATCTTGTTGCCATATATTTTTTATTTAAGGAATTTTACTTACCACCATAGCTGCGAAGGAGTATTGCATAACTTCTCCCAAAGTTCTGCCTGAATCCAACTGGTTGTATACCTCGCCCCATGAAAATAGTTCAAGTTGAACCTTTTCAGTTATTGCTGTTTGTTCTGTTATTTCCAGACCATTGTGTAATTTTAATTTATCTGTCCAAACTATCCAGTGGTTTTTAGTTGTTAAGATATTCTGATTATTAATCATTTTTGCTGCTATTAATACAACAACATGTGTATCAGGGCTAATATAAGAATTTAAACGACATAAATCTTGTAAAGTTAAATGCGGTCCGCTGATCTGTTTCATTAAACTTGTATTGATGCTGTATAAAATTTTAGCACCAGACTTTTCAAACCATGTTTTAAGGTTTCCTGCAGTTGTAATACCTGAGAATTTATCATCAGGCGAATCATAATCAAAAACACTGTTTTCTGAACCCCTTAAACTTGCCAAGGTAATCCAATCTATGCACGAAACTTTTGGGGTATACCCTGTTGAATCATTTTTAAAAAAATTTGTAGGATGGCGACAATCATAACCAGACTTTATTTTTAATGTGCCAATTTTAGTTTTACCTGATTCCCAAAGTTCTTTGACAATCTGTTTATATAAGTCTGGTCTATCCATCAATAAGCAATAAAAAAAAGCTGCAGGTCCACATAAACTGGCATCACCTTGATTAGGAAAATTGTATTTGGCTAATCTTAATTGCAAAGCTCTTTCTATTTTAGCTTTGGTAAACGGATCCATTGGGTCACCAACCGGATGTTCTTTAACTTCAAAAACTCTTGGCTTTGATGTGATTGTCACTTGAAATATAGATGATGTGCCAGATTGTGTTTCTTTGACTGTTTCATTGTACTTAAATTCCCTTGATAGCCCCCACTTTTTGTCCAAGATAATAAATCCCTTAAGTGGGATAATTGCTGTCATAGGTTCTTCTAATACTGTATAATCCTCTTTAGCTAATTTATGTTTATGATAAAGATTTAGTTCTAATATATAAGAGGTATTTTCGGGATCTGAAATATCTAACGATTGGTGAATTAATGTTTTCTTATCAGCTTGTAACGGCTGTTTACCTGTTGATTCTAAAGCATAAATTTTATTACCTTTGTCGTCCATTTTATATAATTCCATTTCATAAATAATATATTCATGATTGGTTTTTGTCTCTATGCTTGTAAATATATTGTATACTGTCATTAAATTTTCATCCATTATGTTATCATTGTATTTAAAAATGTATCATATTAATTATTAATGATTTTTATGCAATTTTTTATTGGTTGATAAGTTCCCCATTGCTTGTTTTACTTAATACTAAACGGACAGCAATTTTTTCTTCTTTTTTTGTATAAAACCTTTCTGTATAGCCTTTATCATCTGTTTTCCCTCGTTTGACTGAACCATCTTCCATAAACGCTAAATATTCAATATTTTTATATGGCTCACCTTCATCATTAACCATAAGGTACATTAAGCTATACTTATCATTTTTATTCGGTTTATTTGGTGAAAAGTTAGTTTCAATTGCTTCAGGCAGTGCTATTTCGAATCTATCTTTTTGTGCCACCCCCATCTTCTGCATCACATTACACTTCAGATAAACATTATCTTGGGTGCCCAGTTCAATGCCTTCACTGCTGATTTTTATATATGAACCGCCACACATTAAGGTGATTTTTTCACTGGCGGTTATGATTAGCTCACCATCGACACTGTCAATTTTTATATCCTGCTTGGCGGCCATGTTGAGGTTGGCGTTTTGGGCTTGCACCACAATATCGCCTTGGTTGGCAAAGAGTTTCATGCCTGATTTGTGGGCAAATAAGCCCATCGCTTCGCCCGATGAGAGGGTAAGGTTTTTTAAGGCGGCAATGTCAGTTTGGTTTTCACTGGTTAAAGTAACGCTGTTGCCGGTGGAGAGTTGAATGTTTTGTGGACTGGTTAAGGCAATGCCTTCTTGGGCATAGGCAAGTATGCCGCTTTGGGTCAGTTGGCTTAATGTTTTGTTAAGTTGTTCTTGGCTGTCAGTGTCTGCACCGTGGGCTTCAGACTGAGTAGCGGCATTTTGTAGTGCTTTGGCAATGGATAGCGCATTTTCAAGCTGGGTAATGGCGGCTTGCATGTCGAGCTGTTTGCCTTGCGCTTTCGGCTCGGTTTGGGTGGTTAAGTATAATCCCCGTGCAGCTGCTATGGCGCCCCATTCGTCGGTTCTTAGCTCAAAGCCTTCGCCACGCTGCGCTTTACTTTGGTCAACTAAGTGACCTAAATTCAGTTGGGTTTTGCCGTATTCGGTGGCGAGTTTGATGTGCTCTTGCCCCCGTTTGTCGTCCATGCGTAATTTATTATTCGCTGGGGTGCGTATCACATTGCGGTGTTTGTTAATGGCGGTGACAGGGTCTGGGTGAGCACTGTCGTGCATTGCATGGGCAATATACGGTCTGTCAGGGTTGCCTTGCATAAAAGCTATTGCTACTTCAGTACCGTCAATCAGTGGAAAGTGAAAACCGTATTCACTGCCGGCATAGGGTTTGGCTAACCTTATCCATAAGCTTTCTTCGCCATTTTTCCAATCTGTTAGGTCAAAGTTAAATTTAACCCGGTAGCGCCCTTGGGTATCAATATAGCCATAGGTGTCATTATCGGGACTGGTGACCCGTGCCGGTAAGGTGCCACTGACTTGTGGCCAAGCAAGGGGTGCTGGGCGATACGGTTTTAATACCTTAAAAGGTATCGCAGTAAAACTGAGCTGGTAAGCATCAGTGCGGCTGCCGCTGCCCGTAACACTTAAAATAATAATGCCTTCATCAATATCAATCAGCGGGGCGCCATTAAGGCTAATGAGTTGCCCAGGAGCAAGGTTATAACGGTTGCTTTTGCCTCGGATAATTATTTGTTCACTGATTGCTTGTTCATGGCGAATACGTGCGTACCAATTGCCACTTTCTGGGGTGCTATTAAGGTGGTAATCATTATTTTGTGCATCATCGTTATTCTCGCTTACCCCCCCATTTTGCTCACTTTGAATATTTTTATAAATTTTGTTGGGGCTATTTTTTTGACTACCTGAACTGACACTGGCACTACCTGCATATTGATAGTGCTCGCCATAACGGTAGTCGGTGCCGTTAGTGGTGCGGTCATCGGGTTGGCTATTGACCTCGCCAAGTAAGTTGGCTTTGGCATCACGGTAGTTGTAATCTTTCACTTTAACCGATGATGCCACCGTTTGGCTGTGCATGCTAATATCCCAAACGCTTTCAGTGCCACCGTCCAAGGTGCCGCTGGGTAATTTGTAATTAATATGGGCAACTTGGTCATAACCTTGTTCATAATCGCTTATCACCATTACGTCGCAGTCGTGCTCGGCATGGCTTTCAAAGCGAAACCAGATACCCACATCCGCCATTAAGCGTTGTATAAATTCAAAATCGCTTTCTTGCCATTGGGTAATAAATTCCCTGGCTGGGTAGTGCTCTTTAAGTTCAAGGCGGTAGTCTATGCCATTAAGTCCGTGGCTTCTAAGTATTTGTTCAACCACGCTTACTACGCTTTGGTTCTGGAATATGGCACAGTTGCGGTTTAACGTTAGTCTAGCCAGTCGTGGCGATAAGACCACTTGATAATGCGCTTCCTCTTTATTCACCGATAATTGGCTAAACTCGGTGATAATACCATAAACCTTGCGAGTGCTTTTATCATTAGTAAAATCACCCAAGGCACGGATTGCAGAACTGAGCGCATCGCTTACAACAGAATTAAATGAGAAAGTAGCCGGTTGGTTTAAAAAAGCATCGGTAGATAGGGTTTTATTGGCACTGGTAAAAGTAATGGTGTAACGCCACAGCTGGTTTAAGGCCTCTTCGCCTTTGACGTTTAACACCGATATAGGAGCGCTGAGTTCATCAATGGTTAGTGTATAACGGTTATGGCTAACTTTATTTGTTAATTGGCTAAGCAAATCTTTCCCTGCTTGTCCTGCTTGTTCGACGATTTTATCTAAATGTTTTACCATTTTTTTTCCTTATTATTCTTCGCATTCAATTTAATAAGTGCGTTTTACCCCATTAAATGGATTAATGATTAGTTGTTTTAAGGGGCATGAATAGATAGCCATAAATCTGGCGTTGAGGATTGTTACATTGATA